>JANOGR010000337.1:0-7562 GCA_031406095.1 Ignavibacteriales bacterium | reverse complement strand
GATGCTGGTGGTCGTAATTCTCCCTGGCTTCACTGAATCGAACCGCTCTGAAACCCCGCTCGTGAAACGGCCGGTGGTCTCCGCCGCGCAGGAAACGATCCAGCCGGTATATCATGGTCACGCCAAAGCCTTTGTTATACGTCTCCCCGATTTCCTTGATGTAACGGGCGAGGGACCGCGACCCTCCGTCGTTTTCAAGTCCGAGTGCGATTCTCTGCCGAAAAACAGAGCCTGTGTCGAGTGGGCTGAATGCTTCGGAAAACACCCTCACATACGTGTTCTCGCGCTTTCCTGAACCGCCTCGCGAATTCCCTACGATATCGTTGTTGAACACTGCCTCGATGTTCCAGCCCTTCTGTTTTGCCATTTCGGCCCAGGCAGCGGCGCCCAGAAGACCTTGCTCTTCGCCCGCGGCGGCCATAAACGCCACGGTCGCTTCAAACCTGTATTTGCTCATGACTCGTGCAAGTTCCATCACGACGGCTGTTCCGCTCCCGTCGTCATTCGCTCCAGGTGCGTCGCTTGTCGAATCGACCGGGTTGCTTGCCCGGGAATCGTAATGGCCGGAAATTACGAGAATACGAGCCGGCATCGGATGGTGTGTTGGCTCAGGATGCAGCCAGGCAACGACATTCACCACCTTGGTGGGATAGGGAACACGATTTGACGGGGGTACGATGGTCTCAAAGAATTCGACCTCCATTCTTCCAGCACTTTCCACGGCATATCTTTCGAATTCGGATTTGATCCACCGCCTGGAAGCTCCTATCCCCCGGGTTTCACTCAGCGTGTCAGACAGCGTGTGTCTGGTTCCAAAGCCCGCCAGCTTCTCGACCAGAGTCTTGATGTTCCGAGCTGAAACTTCCTTCACGATTTTTTCTACCACAGGGTTCTTTTGTTTGCTTTGCTGAGCAAATGCACAAGTACTTAGAAGATAAAGCAAAGCGAGGATTTTCGTTTTCATTGGTCTGTTCCTAAGATCGTTTAGCTCCGTTAGGAGCGTTATGTCTCTAAAATCGTAAATCAAGTGGCGTCGAGCTCCGGCGGAGCGCCATGTAATTCTTATTCAATCAACCAATGTCCAACAAATGTAGATTTGCATGCGTGTGTTTCTCATTTCATGACGCTCCTGACGGAGCTCCATTTGTAAGATTTCTTGTTTTTAGAAACATGCCGTCCCTACGGGACTGGCGGGGTGTTGAAAAAGACATACACTACCGAAAAATGCGACCACCCTCAGAGCACAAAGAAAAACGATGAAAGAAAGGCGCTTCATGCCGAGGTCTCCTTATTTTGCTCCCTTTTCGAGGTCGTTTGCGGCCGCTTCGATTAACATCGACTGTTCTTGAAGCGCCTTTGCGACGCGAATAATTTCAGATTCAGCTTCCTTCCATCGTTTCTGCTCAAGAGCCTCCCGAACTCCGGGAATTGTTTTGACGCCGTAGCCCGTGTAAAATCCGGGAGCATAAATCAGATGTTTGAACCATGGACGGATGGGCAAACCATCCTGATGCGTGAGCTTTCGCTCACTTTGAATAAGCCTTTGATTGACTGATTTCAAAGTCTGCTGGTCAAGGCTTTTCCCCACGCGGTTTTTCACCGCTTTGTCATACCGATCCGCCGAATGCGTCAAAGTTTCGATGGCATTTTCCAAAGGGGCAAAATTAATGAATGGCGGAATTTCCTCGACGCCTGGGGGAACGGATTTCTCTTTGGGGTCTGCCAAAGCAGTAAACACTCCCTCACTAAGTTGCTTGTTTTGTTCCTTGATTTTATCCTGCATGCCTGACAATAGTTTTTTCAGCTCGCCGAGATATTTCCGCACCGTCTCTGCAAAGTTCGTGAAGTCGAATGGAAGGACGTCGGCATCGGCTATGCGGATGACGGTTGTTCCGCCGGTTTGCGAAAGCGCTCTTCCATAAGAGAAATCTGTGTCCGAGAAATTCGTATACCAATAGAAATCGTCATAGATGGAGTGATAAATTCCTCCGCCATCCTCCCCGCCAAAGCCGATGTTCAACGACGCGATACCAAGGTGGTCCAGAAACGCCGTGTAGTCAGAGCCGGATCCGAGGGCCGAGATTCTCAGGTCCGCCCGCGAGCGGAGCTCGCTTCGATCTTCAGGAGACCGGCTGTTTCCGATTTGAGCAAGTTGACTGCGCTTCCAGACTGAGATTTTCTTTTCCGGATCTTCGATATCCTTTGCGACGCCATTGATGAACTTTTCCAACGAATGCGAGCCCGCAACGCCAAGGAAGCCCCGGCCGTTTGAATCGGAATTAATGTACAGGACTGCTTTCTGTTTTAGCTCGTCCGCATGCGCCTCCGCCCATTCTGTTGAGCCAAGCAAACCTTGTTCCTCGGCGTCCCAGGCACAGTAAATGATCGTGCGACGCGGTTTCCATCCTTGTTTCAAAAGCTCCGCCAGCCCGCGCAGTTCCTCCATCTGGGCGACCATGCCCGAGGTCGGATCCTGCGCTCCATTCACCCAGGCATCACGATGATTCCCGCGAATGACCCATTCATCAGGATACACCGATCCGCGAATCGTAGCAATGACATTGTAAATTCTCTTGATATCCCAGTTGAAGCCGAGTTTCATGTGAACCTTCGCAGGGCCCGGGCCTATCTTGTAGGTTATGGGCAGAGCGCCGCGCCAATGTTCCGGAGCAATTGGTCCCTTGAGTGCGGCAAGGAGCGGCTGTGCGTCAGCATACGAAATTGGCAGCACGGGAATCTTCGTCAGCGTCTTGGCGTCTTTGATGTCCAGTCGTTTTGCATTTTCGGTTGCGCCGATTCCGGGCGTGAGCGGGTCTCCAGGATGCAGCGGCATGTCCATAACGCTTCCCCGCTGAACTCCGTCCCTGGGCCGCCAGGGACCTTCGGGAAACACGTCGCCTTGGTAAAAGCCGTCATCCCGGGGGTCGGAATAAATAATGCAGCCGAGTGCACCTTTCTCAGCCGCGAGTTTTGGCTTGATCCCCCGCCACGACGCGCCGTAACGGGCAATCACGATGCAGCCTTTCACAGAGATTCCGAGCCTCTCAAGCTGCTCATAGTCATCCGGAATTCCGTAGTTCACATAAACCAGTGGCGCAGTAACGTCACCATCGATCGAATAAGCATTGTAGGTGGGAAGTTGCTCGTCGTGCTGATTCGAAGTCGGGTCGCCTTCGACTGTCGGCTCTTGAAGTTTTGCCACAAACTTCGTCGGCTCAAGAAGCTCTACGACCCTTTCCTTCGGAGTGGGAAAAAGAACGTCGAAAGCTTCGATCTTTGCGTCCAGCCCCCACGACTTGAACATCCTCTGCATCCATTCTGCATTATCCTTGCCGTAGGCAGACCCAAGATGGTGCGGGCGGGCTGACAAACGCTGCATGTATTCTTTTTGTTTCTCGGCGCTAGGAATAGACCGAAACCGCGATTCCCAATCGGACTTAGTTTGATTCTGTGAGAAGGCGCAGCTGACAATAACCAATAGCGGCAAAAATATTTTGACTCGAATCATGGATTCCTCCAGGTGTGGTGGATGTTTACAGAAACAAGTGTTCTAGGTTTCCTTCTCACGTTGACGTCGACAGAAACTCAGGGTATTTGCTGCCGGCCGCCGTATTGAACAAAACAACAGAGTCTGTGATTTTCAGAAAACCTGATTTCACAAGTCGTTGGGCTGCGACCAAGGTAGCAACGCCCTCGGGGCAAATCAACAGTCCTTCGGTCTCGGCGAGTTCACGGACCCCGAGAAAAAGCTCGGCGTCATCGACAGCGATGGCACACCCGTTGCTTTTGTAAAGCACATCGAGGATCAGATAGTCTGCAAACGCTTTTGGCACCCGCAATCCGGAAGCTACCGTGGCTGCATTTTGCCAGAACTCTGAATCATTTCTTTTCTCTTCAAAAGCTTTCACGATGGGCGCACAGCCGGATGATTGCACCGAGACCATCCTCGGCCTCTTCCCGCCGATCCATCCGAGTTGTTCCATTTCCTCAAATGCTTTCCACATCCCAATCAGCCCGGTACCTCCTCCCGTCGGATACACGATAACGTCGGGCAATTCCCAATCCATCTGTTCGGCGAGTTCATAGCCCATAGTCTTCTTGCCTTCGAGTCGATATGGTTCTTTCAAGGTTGACACATCAAACCAATCCTTATGCTCTTTCTTCCGTTCGTTCATCGCTTTTGCCGCGTCGCTGATATTTCCCTTCACAAGTTCGACGTGCGCTCCGTATGCCCGGCATTCTTTGATATTCATCGACGGAGTGTCTTCCGGCAGGAACACATGACATTCGAGGCCCGCCCTCGCTGCATACGCCGAGGATGCGCCCGCAGCGTTTCCGGCGGAGGGTATACAAACGCTCTTGACCCCCAATTCCCTGGCTTTCGACACAGCCATTCCGAGCCCGCGGGCTTTGAAAGAACCCGTCGGAAGCTGGCCCTCGTCTTTCATCCAGAGGTTCTTGACTTTCATTCGCTCCCCGAGTCTTGCGAGGGGAATGACGGGAGTCATCGTTTCACCGAGGGAAACAACGTTTTCTTCCTTCTCGACGGGAAGAAGTGGAAGGTATTTCCAGAGGGAACTTTTTTCGCCTTTTAGGCTTTCCTTACTGAGGCTCTTTTTGGCGCGATCGAGGTCATACCGGGCCAGCAGAGACTTGCCACAACTTCGACACACCGTTTGCAGCTGGTGTGGAGAATGGCGGTCTCCGCATACACTGCACTCGAGATGCGTGAGAAAACTTATCGGGTTCACAAAGGCGAGGCTGGAAGAATTCGTTGCAATGTAACGCTCACCGAATGAAGAATCAAGACTCGAAGAGTCTCCCGTCGGGTTTTTTGCTGTTGAAATTCGACATCTCATTCTCTATATTCTTAAAATCTCTTTGAAGCGACAACCCGAAAGGACCCACATGAAATTCTCTCTCAAGACACTTTTTGTTCTATCAGTTTCAATCCTTTTGTCTCAAACCGGGTTGGGCCTTCCCAAATTTGCCAGCCGCACAGGCGCAAAATGTCAATCGTGCCATGTCAATCCGACGGGGAAAGGCATGCGCAACGAGTTCGGGAGTAACTACGGGAGAGACGACATCACGCTTCCCACATTCAAGGAACTCACCGATTACGATGAGTTTTCCACGAACCTGACTTCGAACATTTCCGTCGGGGCTGATATCCGCAACCTGTTTTTCTACAACCAACGCGAAAAAGGCAGCAGCTTTTTTCAAATGCAAGGCGACGTGTATTTTGATTTGCGTTTGAACAAGAAGTTCAGAGTCTACTTTGATAAGGGCTTGTATACGGGGTTTGAACTTATGGGGATTGCAAAGGTCTTGCCGCTCGAAGGCTACGTCAAAGTGGGAAAATTCATGCCCGCCTATGGAACTCGCACTGATGACCACAATGCGTTCAATCGGGGTGGACCTTTCGGTGGAGGTCCTTATGCAGGATTGATCCCGAGCGGGTATCCTACGGGACTCCGCTTTGGCGAACGCTCCGAAGACACAGGAATCGAGTTTGGTTTTTCACCGAGCGTATTTTCGTTTCAACTTGGTATTTTCAACGGTACTCCGGGGGCAGGCCTCTCAGGAACAGCGGCTACAAAGGAAAAAGCCATTGCTCTTCGGGGTGAGGCGTCGGTTCGTCTTGGAGAGGTGAACCTCAGCGCGGGGGGTTCTCTTTATAACTATACGGACCCTACGGGCACAATTACGTACTACGGAGCTTTTGGATCCATCACGGTTCTTCAGTCCTTGACGCTCCATAGTGAGGTCGATATCCTCACAAAAACTCTTGCAGGGCCGGACATCACCGGGATGATCTTGTGGAACGAGCTCAACTATATGGTGACTCCCGGTGTTGACGTGAAACTGGGTTTTGAATTCTACGACCCCGACACAGAGTTGAAAAACGGAAGTTTCAGCCGCGTGACGATCGGCGCCGAGTTGTTCCTGCTGAGCGGCGTGGAGCTGAGGCCGCTCTATCGACTGAATCTTGAAGATATACCCAGCGGAGCGAAGGTGGATAACGACGAATTCCAGCTCCTGTTCCATTTTTATCTCTAAACTGTCGTATTCCTCATGAAAAGATTCGCTGTGTTTTTCTTCATCGTTCTCTGCGTTTTGCACGTCATCCAGGGCTGTAAAGATGCGGGAACAGAAATTCCGGTCTCTGTTGCACCTCCCGTTGTGCAAGACGATTCATCACGTTTCAACAGGGACGTTCATCCGATTCTTCTTGCCAATTGCGCACTTTCCGGTTGTCATTCCGGTTCAAGTCCGCAGGCCGGTTTTAATCAGGAAACCTATGTCGGGGTGAGGGCTGGTGGGGCAACGTTTGGCACCAATGTCATTCAGCCGGGCGATTCCTCCACAAGCTCTTCGAGCAACACTGTCGGCAGCGGTATCATGAAAATGATCCGTAATGTCAACAACCCGTTTGGGAACTTCCGAATGCCGCTCACAGGTCCATACTCTGCTTCGGGACTGCCGGATTCTCTGATCGTTAAGATCGGGAAATGGATAAAGCAAGGCGCAAAAAACAACTGAGATCCTTCAATGAAGAAAGAGGAGCTTTCATGAAATACGGTGCCATCCTCGTCCTTGCGGCCATCACGGCTTTTGCATTAGCCGATACACTCGCGCAATCGAAGAAAGAGCTGACGTATACAAAGGATGTCGCTCCGATCATCAAGAGCTATTGCATTCCGTGTCATCTTGAAGAGAACGAGAATCCGAGCGGGCTGGCTCTGGATGACTACGAAAAAACGATGAAGGGAGGAAATCACGAAAGTACAGTTGTTCCCCGGAAACCACTGGAGAGTTATCTCTATCTGAAGATCCTGCCAAACCCGCCGTTCGGCAAGCAGATGGCACGCAACAAGAAGAAACTTACTGAGGAAGAAACAAAGACCATATACGATTGGATAGCGCAAGGAGCAAAGAAATAGCCCCTGCTATTCGACTTTTTCCACTTTGATGGTGTTTGTCGAACCCTTCGACATCAAAGGAATCCCCGCCGTAAAGACAACGTAGTCCCCGCTCTTTACATACCCTCTGGACTTGAGCTCATCTTTAATTCGACGGAACGCTTCATCTGAATTCCTTTCGAAATCCGGAATGATGATTCCTCGCACACCCCATACAAGATTCAACCTGCGCAGGATCTTTTCACGGCCTGTCACTGCGATGATTCTCGCATGAGGCCGGTATTTGCTGATGTTCATGGCTGTCGAGCCCGAGTGCGTCAGAGGAACGATGGCTGGCGCCCCTACTTGTTTTGCCATCACACAAGCCGCCCTGCCGATCGCATCAAAAACCTTTTCCTCCTGGTCTTCGGGTATTTCCGTGATGTCGAGGTGATCCTTGCCTTGTTCCTCCGCCTTGCGAATAATCCTGTCCATCGTGTGCACCGCTTCCACCGGATATTTCCCGACCGATGTCTCGGCGCTCAGCATCACAGCATCAGCGCCGTCAAGAACCGCGTTGGCGACGTCATTGGCTTCCGCACGTGTGGGCCTTGGATTCTCAATCATCGATTCGAGCATCTGGGTCGCGATGATCACGGG
>JANOGR010000334.1:0-4707 GCA_031406095.1 Ignavibacteriales bacterium | reverse complement strand
TTGGTCGTTGGACATCACCCCCACGTTCCTCAGGGGATCGAGGAATACAAGGGCAGGTTGATTTTCCATTCACTGGGAAATTTCGTGTTTCACCAGGCCCCGTACTGGACACAGAAGGGACTGGGAATTGAAATGCAACTTGAAAAGCAGGGAGGGTCAGCCCGTCTTTCTGCGGTTCGACTTGTGCCGGTCCAGGCCGGATATCAGCCGGCTTTGAGCCTGAGCTTCACAGATCGTGCGAGACTGATGAAGCGGATCCAGTCTCTTTCGAATGTTCCCCTGGTCGTCCGCGACGGTCAATATTTTGTACAGATTCCAAACTCTCAAGCTCATAATGACCAATAGCCTTTCTCGAACAATCCCGTTTGTATTCGTCGTCGCGCTTCTTGGATGCAGCAGCGAAGAAGTGACTCAACAAGTGAGCGCCGAGAAGCGTTTTGCGGTCGCCATGAAGCTTTTTCAGGAAGAGGAGTACACCGAGGCTATCGAAGAATTCAAGATCATCACGCTCCAATCCCAGGGGAGCAGGCTTGCCGATGATGCTCAGTTTTACATGGGGGAATGCAGGTACATGCGAGGAGAATTCATTCTCGCAGCGTACGAATACGATGTCCTGTTGAGAACCATGCCGACAAGCGAATTTGTTTCACGTTGCCGTTTCCGGAAGGCGTTGTGCTACTACAATCTTTCTCCCGAGTCCTACAGGGACCAGGAATACACAAAGAAAGCGATCGATGAGTTCCAGGCGTTCCTGGAATATAACCCGACCGATTCTCTTGCTTCCAGCGCCGAGGTAAAAATAAATGAATTGAATACGAAACTGGCAAAAAAGGACTTCGAGAACGGCATTATTTACATGAAAATGGAATACTATAAGGCAGCGACACTCTACTTCGATGAGGTCCTTGAAAAGTACCATGATTCTCCCTATGCCGAACCCTCGCTCTTGAAAAAAGCCGAGGCGCTCTATTCCAGAAAACGGTACGAAGAAGCAGGGAAAGAGGTGGAACGATTCCTGGATAAATATCCGGCGAGCATTTTGAAACCCGATGTTGAACGACTGAGGGATGACACGAGATTGAGATTGCAGGAACTGCAAAACAAAGAACCGAAACTACCTTCGGAAAAACGGACCTCACAAGATACAACCAGACCCAACGGCTCATGACCAGAAAAGAAAAAACGGTGAAGGAATCGCAGGTGGAGATGACGGAAATGGTCCTGCCGAATGACGGCAACCGATTGGACAACCTTCTCGGCGGACGACTCATGCAATGGATGGACATCGCAGCCGCGATCGCATCATGGCGCCACACGAACAGGATTTGTGTCACCGCTTCCGTGGATGGGCTGAATTTCCTGCATCCGATCAAAGTTGGAGAAGTGGTCATTCTTCAAGCATCGGTCAACAGGGCTTTTGGGACTTCCGTCGAGGTTGGCGTTCGAGTGCTGAAAGAAAACCCTTTCACCGGGGAACGAAAGCACACCAACACGGCGTACCTGACGTTCGTTTGCCTGGACGAATCCGGGAAGCCGGTCGAGGTGCCTTTGCTCAAGCCTCGCACGAAGGATGAAAAACGAAGGTTCCGCGAAGCTGCCGAGCGGCGAAAACGCCGACTTCTCCACAGGAAGAAATTTGCTTGATTGAAAGGCGTCTCGCCGACGTATTTGTGCCCTACCCACAATCTGAGGGTTACCGCTTCCCGCGGTTGTTTGCCACAGCTGCGCTGACCGTTTGGCTGGCGTTTGAACCCTGCCAGGGACAATCCCGCGACATTGCGTTTGGGCTGATTCGTCGAATCCGTGTTCCTGAGCTGTTCGAGCGGACGAGGCAATTCCGCGACGCGAAGAGCAAGGAGCAACAGATTCTTCTTTGGTCCTCACAACAATCTCATTGCTTTCTCGGGGCGATCGATTCCAGCCTTGACCGTGTTTCCACCAAAAAGGTTGAGCTCTCAAAGCCGTTCGATGATTTGCTCGCGGGGGACTTCACGAACGACGGCGTTGCTGACCTTGTGGTCGTACGAAACTCCGAACAATCAGTTTCCGTGATGACGGGCCTCAGGTTTGACAAACTTTCAGAAGTTTTTACTCTGCAGCTTGAGTTTCAACCTTCGGAGATTGTCATTGGTGATTTCAATAATGACAAGCGACTGGATTTTCTTATTGTGGACCGGAATAATCCGGGCATTATTCCTTTTTCCGGAAATGGCAAAGGGGCGTTCACCAGGGGCAGGACGATTGCACCCGACAACGCTGTCGCAGGTGTTTCCGTTACCCATTTGAACAATGACCGGCTGATTGACCTCGTGTTCTATGATTGGGTGAAGAGCGAACTCCATTTGCTCTATGGAGTTGGGCGAGGAAGGTTTGTAGACCAGACCGTGTTTCCTGTGGACGGAGAAATGCAGAAACTCGTCGTGGTGGAGAAAGGTCGGGCAGGGTCGGTTGATTTTCTCCTTGAGATGAAGGCACCCGGAGGAATTCAGCTTTGGGAGGGAGACGGGTTGGGGGATTTTCATAAGAAAGCGACTGTGTCCGTGAGTCAACCCGTAATCGAAATTGCCGGCGAAGACGTGAACAACGATGGGTTAAAAGATCTCGTCATCCTGCACTCCGGGAGTCTTGATGTCTACTTCAACTCCTCGGAGAATCCGTTTGAAGAGCATGCTGTCTTTGCGACGCCCATAGCGGCCAAGGACGTCCTTCTTTCCGACTTCAATCGCGACAACAGGGTCGATGCGCTCATGCTGGAGGGTCAGAATGTTCTCGTGTATTGCAATGCTGCCCAGCCGTACGTATTGAAGGATTCGGTCGAACTCGTGACTGGCCTACAGCCGGCCGGCCTCTGGGTAGGCGATATCAACGGAGACAGCCACACGGACGTTGGCCTGCTCAACGAAGCGAGTGCTACCTTTTCCGTTTTCTACGGGACTTCTAGGGCGGACTTGGCTGGCCAAAGCATGTTCACCGTTTCAGCCAAGCCCCGCTTGCTCGATTTCCACTCCTTGACCGATACATCGACGAGGTTCATCATCTCATACCCGGAATCGCAAAGCCTTTCCTTTTTCAGCCTTCAATGGAAAAACAATTCATCGGTGAATGCTGTTATACCGAGCGACGGCCTTTCTGAAGTATTGGCCGCGGGGAAAGACATGAAGGGGAACCCCGAATTCTTTTGCTTGCAGACGCGTGATTCAGCGGAACACGCCTCGGTCAGTTACTATCAGAGAATTGGGGTGCAAACATTTCTTGAGCGTAATTACAGGCTCTCAGACCCTGACACGCTACTCGGGGCGGCGGTCGCCGATGTCAACCGCGATAGCGTCAACGACCTTGTGTATGTCTACCGAAGTACTGACATGAAGAATCTTGAGTTGGGCCTGGCGCTTCTTGATACCAGCCTCGAGGTGAAACAGAGAGTCACCGCAAGAGATCTGTTTCTTGCCAATGATCGCACCAGTTACGTGTGGGCATCAAATCTTGACAACGATGACACCCTCGACGTTCTCCTGGTATTCCCCGGTGAATCACGGAAGATGTATGCGCTAAGAGGAAAATCCGAGGAATCATTCGAGGACCCGAAGCTTCTCGACGAAAGCGTGAGATTCACCGGGCGGTCGCAGCTGCGCATCATCGATGCAGACGGTGACGGGTTGCAGGATATCGTGTATGTCGCTGATGAGTCAATGTCCTTGGTTTGGCTCAGGAACAAGGGGGGGATGACTTTTGAGCCCCGGCAGAAACTCGTGGCGGTGCGAGCGGGCAGCCATTTCTCTCTGGGGCATTTGAATCATGACGGAGTCATGGACTTAGCCGTCACAGACCGGATAAAGGGTTCACTCAAGGTGTACAACGGAACTTTGTTCTGGAAACCTCATGCTGCGGGAAAGTAGCTGGAGCAGAGGCAGTTGGATCGCTTTTTTGGCCATGTGCAGCATAACGGTGGTGAAGGGCCAAATCGTGAGCATGAGTCCCGTGCAAACGGTTGCAAGAAACTTGAATATCGAACTCGGTTCTACATCTCCCATCAAATGCGGGACGCCACTGATCGCCTTGGCGCGCGACCGATGGAATGAACTCTCACCCCAGGCAAGATTTGAAATCAATTCCGTGCTTGTCCGGACTCCCCGGGAAAAAAGCCGGCCAACCCCGTCAGGGAAACTGAGGATTCATTATGACACTTCGGCAACAAGCACGAATACACCGGCCCTTCTCAACGCTTCGGGCCAGCGAATCCCGAACTCGTTCGAAGCATATGTTGATTCAGTAGCTATTATCTTCGACTATTGCTGGCAATACGAAGTGGATAGCTTAGGGTATCTCCCGCCGCCGGCGGATTCAGTGTCGGGAGCTGCGGCATTGGGGGGCGATTCGAAATACGATGTTTATATCATCCAATTCGGTAACGGCATTTTTGGACAAACCCAATATTTCAATGAGATACTGTTGTCGTCCTCTCCGAACGAGAAGTACACAAGCTACATCGAAATCGAAAACGACTTTCAAGGGTACCGAACTTCGGGGATAAACGGATTGAAAGTCACTGCTGCACACGAGTTGCACCACGCAATTCAAATAGGCAAGTACGGCATATGGTCATCCAACGATCTGTACTTCAACGAATTGACATCTACATGGTTGGAGGATGTCGTGTTCACATCCGTCAATGACTACTACTTCGACGTGAAGCGTTATTTTGAGAGT
>JANOGR010000309.1:0-16972 GCA_031406095.1 Ignavibacteriales bacterium | reverse complement strand
GGTTGCTCAGGAGCGATCCTTGTTTCAAACAGATTTCCCGACTTCGGAATTCAAAACCCGCAGAGGAAAAGTCTTCGATGCCATCGGCAATAACGCCGTCGCGATCATTCAAGGAGCGCCCGCCGTCGACGCCTTCAGGGTGTTCAGGCAAACCAACGAGTTTTATTACCTCTGCGGTCTCGAAACTCCGCACGCGTATCTTTTTCTCGACGGCCGAAATAGAAAAAGTTCACTCTATCTCCCCCACCGCGACGCCACCCGCGAACGCGGCGAAGGAAAAATCCTGTCGGTGGAGGATGCCGAACTCATCAAGAATTTAACGGGCATCGACAACGTGTACGGCGTCGAGCTCTTGTCGCGCAACCAAATAGGGGCGTTGGTTCGCCCTCCGCCGCCCGCGCTCTACACACCGTTCAGCCCGGCAGAGGGCGTTGCCCAGAGCAGAGACGAACACCTCGGCGGCATCGCAGCCCTCGCAGCCGACCCGTGGGACGGGCGGCCTTCACGGGAAGGCCATTTCATCAACCTGTTGAAGTCGAGGTTTCCTTCATTCGAAATCCGCGACCTCTCGCCCATTCTCGACGAAATGCGCCTTGTCAAAAGTCCAAAAGAAATTGAACTGATCCGCCGCGCTTCCGAGCTAGCCGGGCTCGGGCTCGTGGAAGCCATGCGGGGGACAAAGCCCGGCGTCTACGAATACCAGCTCGATGCCGCTGCACGCTACATCTTTCTTCTCAACGGAGCCCGCCACGAAGGCTATTCGTCCATCACGGCCGGCGGCACCAACGCGTGGATGGGCCATTATTTCCATAATTCCAGCGTACTCAAGGCCGGCGACCTCGTCCTCATGGATTTCGCCCCCGATTACCGCTATTACACGAGCGACGTCACGCGCATGTGGCCCGTCAACGGAACATTTGCACCATGGCAAAAAGAACTCTTTGGCTACGTCGTGAAATATCGGGATGTGCTCTTGAAGCATATTCGTCCCGGCGTCACGGCAGATTTCGTGATGGATGAGGCCAAAAAAGAGATGACGCAAGTGTGGAACAACACGAAGTTTTCCAAGGAAATCTATAAGAAGGCGGCTGAGGGAGCGCTGACGTTTCGCGGACATCTGTCGCACCCCGTAGGATTGACGGTCCACGATGTCGGCAATTACCGCAAAGCTCCCCTGAAAGCTGGCCACGTGTTTTCCATCGACCCGATGATCTGGGTGCCCGAAGAAAGCCTGTATGTCCGGCTGGAGGATGTCGTTGTCGTCACAGAGAGCGGCGTCGAGAATTTTACCGACTGGCTGCCTGCATCGTTTGACGGAATCGAAAAAATCATTCGTGAAGAGGGAATCATACAGACACGGCCCGCGGCTCCCTCCGGAAAACGCTAAAGGAACGCCCGCTGTTGCCAGTAGCATTCAATTTCTGGACTCCCGCTTAGAATCCGCGGGAGTGACAGTCTCCTTTTTGTTTGCTGTAGCAAATGATCTTGAGAAATAATGTGTGTGAGTAGCATCAGCTTTTCAACAACCAGCCAGGTTTCATGAAATCCTCGATCTTTTTCATCCTCTGCTGGTCCGCCGTCGCATCCGCCCAAAAAGTCGATGTGTATAGCCGGCCACGTCAATTCGAACGGTCTCACGATTTCGATGTCCTTCACTACCGGATCAGCCTGCGTTTTGACGAACGCACGAAGTCGTTATTTGGTGAAACAAAGATTACAGTGCGGCCGCTGACAGATAATTTCACGACGTGCGTGCTCGATGCGGAAACTTATGTTGTTCGCTCAGTCCTTGACCAGTACGGAAAACCGCTTTCCTTCGCGCATACAAAAGGAGCTCTCACCGTATCCTTCCCGTTGGCATACCGCTCCCATGACACGCTTGCGTTTACGGTCGTGTACGACGGCACGAACGTCGACGTGAACGGGGAACAGTACGGCGTGTCCAGGGATTATGATCTCGGTCTGGACTTCAAACAAGAAACGCCGGAGCATCCGCAGCTCATCAATACGCTTTCTTTTCCGGCCGGCGCCAGGCATTGGTTCCCTTGTTATGACCATCCGAACGACAAGGCGACCAGCGAGGTGATCGCCACCGTGCGAAGCTCTTACTCGGTCCTGTCGAATGGACGACTCGTTGAAGTCCTTGAGAACAGAGAGGACTCCACGCGCACCTTCCATTGGTTGCAGGAACTCCCGCATTCGACTTACCTTTTTGTTCTCGTTGCGGGACCGTACGTGACGATCAAGGATTCGTTGGGTCGACTTCCCGTGAACTACTGGGTCTATCCAAAAAATGAACAAGACGCGAGGAGGTCATTCCATCGAACTCCCGGGATTATCGCTTTCTTTGAAAAGGAATTCGGATGCCGGTATCCGTGGGTCAAGTATGACCAGATCACGATTCCGGGCATTGGCGGCGGGGCGGAGAGCACGACGGCGACGGTCGTCGGCGAAAACACCATTCACGACGAGCGTGCGGACCAGGATTTTTCAAGCCACTGGCTCGTGGCGCACGAAGCCGCTCATCAGTGGTGGGGCAACCTGGTGACCATGCGTGACTGGAGCCATACATGGATCAACGAGAGTTTTGCCACGTACTATGAGTATTATTTCGCACGAATGGATCTGGGCGAAGACGAAGGAGCCTTGAATCTTTTGAGCAAGAAAGAACAATACCTTGCCGAAGCCCGGGATCGGTATCAGCGGCCGATCGTGTTTGACCGCTGGACGTATCCGAATGACAACTTTGACCGTCATACGTACCAGAAAGGCGCTCTCGTTCTGCACATGCTCAGGTGGATCATGGGAGAAGACTCTTTTCGCGCTTCCGTAGCTCATTTCCTGAAGAAACATTCCTTCGAACCCGTAAGCACCGACGATTTCCTGGTTGCCATTCGCGAAGCCACGGGTCAGGTTCTTGACGATTTTTTTAAACAATGGATCTACAAAGCGGGGCATCCTGTGTTTCAAGTCAGTTCCACGTGGGATGCCGGGCGGCGGGTTGTTCGCCTGAAAATCAGTCAGGTTCAGGAGCGGAATGACTGGATTCCGGTCTTCTCAACGCCTCTCGATATCGGAGTGACAACAGCCTCAGGAAAGAAAATACATCGAATCCAAGTGACAAAGGCTGTGGAGAATATTGAATTACCTTC
This sequence comes from Ignavibacteriales bacterium, assembly GCA_031406095.1. Classification (GTDB taxonomy): domain Bacteria; phylum Bacteroidota; class Ignavibacteria; order UBA10030; family UBA10030; genus JANOGR01. The sequence goes on along the minus strand of JANOGR010000309.1, from coordinate 13,820 downwards.
CAATGATAGGCCGTTGTTGGTCCGATTTGACGAAGGAAATCATGTGCTTCATGAGTTGAAGTTCCAGCGAAGTACAGAGGAATTGTTGTATCAGCTGGAACACGATGATGCGACCGGCAGAATCGAAGCGGCAAGAGAACTCAAGGCGCAAGCCGGCGATCAGATTGTTCGTCGTGGCTTGCAGCGTCGCGCTCAGATGGATTCCTTCTGGGCGGTGCGCCGGGACGCAATCAGTGCCCTGGGTTCTTCGAAAAGCCCGACCCTGACAGCTTTTTTCAAAGAACGTTTTGCCGACAAGAAATCCGGGGTTCGAGTTGCCGCCGCCCGCGCGCTCGGCGAGCTGAAGGACTCATCCTTGGCGCCTTACTTCAAGAAGCAGTTTGCTGCCGACGACAGTTACCTGGTTCAAGCAGCGCTCCTGAAGTCTCTGGGACAATGCGGTGCCGTATCGTCGATTCTGTTTCTCCGGGACGCTTCTCTCCTTCCGTCGCCAAGAAATGTTTTGCAGTCCTCGGCAAAAACAGCGATGGACGAGCTGACAAAAGCCAGGCCATAACCCTCACCTTTCAACCAAAAGCGAACTCACCGATGATAAAACGCCATTCTTTTTTCTTCCTCTGCTCCATTGTATTTCTTTCTTCCGGGCTGCATTCGCAGTCTGTAAAGGGAAAAATCGACAGGGCGTTGACAAAGAAATTAGCCGAGCTATCAAAGGACTTCAAGGGAGGTTACGGCATCTATGTCCGCAACTTGAAAACCGGCGCCATGGCAGAAATCAATCCAGATACCCTTTTCCCCACGGCAAGCATCATCAAAGTGCCGATTCTTTGCGCGTTGTTCGACAAGATCGACCGCGGTGAATTGAAATATTCTCAGGAAATGGTGTACCGGGACTCCATGGCCTATGGCGGGGCGGGAGTCGCCCATCTTTTCAAAGACAGCGCAAAGGTGCCACTTGCGGAGCTCGTGTGGCTTATGATTGCCATCAGCGACAACACCGCTGCGTTGTGGTGTCAGTTTCTCGCAGGAACGGGAATTGCCATCAACGAATGGCTTGAGAAGAACGGGTTTCATCAGACCCGCGTGAATTCCCGGACGCCGGGGCGGGAAGCGAATCGGTCCGAGCACGGCTGGGGACAAACAACGCCGCGGGAGATGGCTGAGCTGCTCGCGCTCATTCGGGAAGGGAAAGCCGTAAACGCGGAGGCAAGCGAAGAGATGTACCGTGTTTTTTCCAAGCCCTACTGGGACGGTGAAGCGCTTTCACAAATTCCGCCCACCATCCGTGTTGCTGCGAAGAATGGAGCCGTTAATGCATCCCGTTCGGAGGTGGTTCTTGTGAACGCTCCCTCCGGCGATTATGTTTTCTGCGTTCTTACGAAAAACCAGAAGGACCAACGGTGGGAGCACGATAACGAGGGATATGTTTTGATCCGGAACGTCTCGCGATTGCTGTGGAATTATTTTGAGCCGAAATCGAAATGGTCCGCCCCAAAAACGGACCGGTGGCATAAATAGAGATCACAGGGTAGGGGCTTGATTAATCAAACCCCTACCAAGGAATCAGAATTCTCCTCCCTTTATGCACAAAAAGCCCGTCCGAGTATCAGACGGGCTTTCTATTTAAAACGGTATCTCTGGATAAAGCCTAGTTCTTCAGCTGATTGTATTTTTCCTTGTACTTCTCGTACAGCTGCTTGTGCTTGTCCCGCATATCGCTCTTCTTCCCCTGGATAAACACCTGCTCGACGCTCGTCTCAATTTCCAGCGGGTCGCCATTCGTAATGATCAGCGTCGCATCCTTGCCGACTTCGAGTGACCCGACGCGGTCCGCAATACCGAGGATCTGCGCTGCATAGAGCGTCACAGATTTCAACGCGTCATCCTTCGACAAGCCATACGCGGCCGCGTTTGCTGCGTGGTACGCTGTGTTGCGCGAGTTCGACGCGCTCCCGTCGCCCGCGATACAGAAACGAACGCCGGCATCTTTGAGTTTTTTCGGCAGCGTAAACACGACGTCGTAATCCTCCCAACGCCGTCCCGCATTCTGCACGTCGGTGACGATGACGGGGATATCTTTCGCCTTCAACTGGGCCGCCACGCGCCACGAGTCCCTTCCGCCCACGATCACAAGCTTGACACCCTCTTGCTCGGCCCATGTAATGGCCGACTGGATTTGCGTCATTTCATTCGCATTCACCCACACCGGAATTTTTCCTTCAAGTACCGGAATCATGGGTTCCCATCGCGAATCGGTCTCGTGATACGGCACTCCGCGCTGCTGCTCCGCCTTTTTTGCCTGTGAATATGCCCGCGCCGCTGCAAACGCGTCCCGGAGCGACTTCAACTGGTCATCGCGTAGCTTTTGCCATTCTTCCTTTGTTTGACGCGAAAACGGGCTTTGCACGAACGTCATTCCGGGCCAGTTGACAACAAGTCCGAGTGGAGCTTTCAACGTCAGCTCTTCCCATGTCCAGCCGTCGAGCATGATCGCGGCCGCGGTGCCCGAAACGAGTCCGCCTGCCGGCGTGGTTGCAACAACCGTGATACCTCCCGATCGAGCAACCGGAATCAGCTCGCTTTCCGGGTTCAGTGCAACTTCTGCCCGTGCATTTGGATTGACCGTGCCCGTCTCGACAACATCCAGCGTCCCCCGCACAGAGCCGATCTCCGTGAGGCCCATGTCGCTTTTAGAATCGATGATTCCCGGGTACACATGTTTTCCCGCCACATCGATTCTCTCGGCGCCGGGAGGAACAGAAACGTTGGCACCCAGCGCTGTGATTTTTCCCTTGTCGAATACGATTGTTCCGTTTTGAATGACGTCGCCGCTTACGGTGTGAATCATACCGCCGACGAGCGCTATGGGCTTCTTCTGCTTGGCTGCGGGAACGGGGTCAGAGGCAAACAGCATCGTCGGCAAAACTAGAATCATGGACATGAACATAAGCCTCCCCCTGGTGGTCACGGACCATTCCGTGACCGTTAAGTGGCAAGGTGTGGACCTTGCCACCCACGGGTTGGATCCCATGTTCGTCAAATGCTTCACGCTCAGAATGCTAATATTCTTAGTTTTCATTGTCTACGCCCTCCATGCAGGATTGCAGTCTGTACTCGTTGGGCCTCCGGAAACGCGTAACAGCTGTAGGCGCTTGGGCCCCCGGCGCTTCCCGTTTCCCTGCCAGCACTTTTTGAATTAACGTTGCACGTTCCTTCTGGATCTGCTCGCGCATTTGCTGATCATCCTGCAAATCGAAATACCTTCTTCCGTCGACCCAGGTCTGCTCGCACTTTGAATAGACGGAGAGTGGATTCCCGCTCCAAACCACGAAGTCGGCGTCCTTTCCTGTTTCGAGCGACCCGGTTTTGTCGTCGATTCTCAGCTGCTTGGCCGGGTTGATCGTGACAAACTTCAGCGCTTCCTCCTCGGAGATTCCGAACTTCACCGCTTTTGATGCTTCCCAGTTCAGACGAGAGGCTAGTTGGCTGTTATCCGAGTTATAAGAAACAAGAACACCCTGGTCATGCATGAGCGGACCGTTTCCGGGAATGGCATCCCATGCTTCGATCTTGTACGCCCACCAATCGCTGAACGAAGATCCTCCCACACCATGCTTTGCCATGACATCTGCGACCTTGTATCCTTCCAGGATGTGCTGGAGCGTTGCAATCTTGATTCCGAAATCTTCGCATACACGCATCAGCATGAGAATTTCATCCTGCCGGTAGCTGTGCGCGTGGATGAGCCTTTTTCCCCTGACCATTTCCACGATCGCATCGAGCTCCAGGTCTTTTCGCGGCTGCAACTTTGATTTATCGCGCTCCCAATCTTTCCATTCCCGCTCGTAGTCAAGCGCCGCTTTGAAACGGTCACGGATAAGTTGTTCAACACCCATCCGTGTTTGCGGATATCGTCTGCTGGGGTTCTGAGAATTACTTTGCTTCACGTTTTCGCCGAGGGCAAATTTCACTCCCGGCGGCGCTCCCTGAATCAAAAGCTCTTCCGCCAATGCACCCCAGCGCCATTTCACGGTGGCATTTTGTCCACCGATGGGGTTCGCCGAGCCGTGCAGGATATTCGCCGCCGTGGTTCCGCCTGCCAGCTGCCGGTAAATCCAGATATCGTCGCTTTCGAGTACATCTTCGATTCGTGTTTCAGGCGTTATCGCCTGTGAACCTTCGTTGATGCTCGCGGCCGCGGTGTGGGAGTGCGCGTCAATCATTCCCGGTGTCACATGTTTTCCTGCGGCGTCGATGACGACGGCGTCTTTCGGTGCGGTAAGGTTTTTTCCGATTTGTGTGATTTTGCCACGCGTGACAATTATATCGGCGCCTTCAATCCTTCCCTGCTTGCCTTGCGTCCACACCGTTGCGTTTTTCACAAAAACGTTCTGCGGCTGGTCCGGCTGTTTTGCTCGTCCGTACTCTCCCGGCGGTGAGACTTCCGGGAACGAAGCCATCTTTACTTCTTTCGGTTTGCTTGTATCGGCTTCTGCTTTTGCTGCTTCCTTGCGCATGGCATTCCACGAAAATTGCATGCCATCGGGCCTTGTGCCCACGCCATACACGTCGAGCGCGCCGACTGTCCCCGACATGCTCATGGAACCGGGCCAGCCGATGGAATCGGTTGGCATCGTGAATCCGAGCCTGCCGGCTGAATACGTAACTCCGCCAAGCCGCAGGTTTTTTCCACGCCATCGTATTTCGCCCGTCGGTTTGTCGATGTCACCCTTAAGAGTCATAGTACCTGACTGGCCGGGATCGGCTGAAACGGTCAAATCCCAGGTGCCGCGTGCGTCTGCTGCGGGCGGGGCTTTCACTTCGTAACGATTGCCGTCGATCCAGACTTCACGGACTTTCGTCTTTTCATTAAACACATCGCCGTCCGTCACGAGAATACTCGCTGATTTTCCTTTTTCGAGCGTGCCGAATTGGTTATCCACGCCCATCCATTTTGCCGGGTTGACGGTCAGCGCTGCAAGCGCCGCGTCAGCACCAAGGCCGCGCTCGACCGCCTTGCGCGCTTGCGCGAGGAACGTCCCTGCATCCTTAAGAGTTGCCGCGCTGAGGGCAATCGGTACACCGGCTTTTTCCAGCCTTCCCGCATTCTCGGGCGCCGCATCCCAATGACGAAGGTCCTCCAGTGTAACATTCAATGCATCTTCTGGTGCATCGACGTTCGGAACTTCGGGAAAATTCAAAGTCACAATCACGGGAATCTTTGTTGCTTTCACTGCGTCGAGCCTTCGGTATTCCTCGCCGCTGCCGCGAATCCATAAGCTCAGACCGAGCTCTTTCCCGATCTTTGATTGTCTCAGAAAATTCATGTCGTTCGAGGCTTCCATGACCACGGGTTGGCGACCCTGCGAGGCTTCGACGAGTGCTGCGAGAGAAGTATTGGTTTCCGGCCGCTTCTTGTTCGGGTTCTTGTTATACGAATCCCACGCCTTCCGGTACCAGTCTGTGTCGTACCAGGATTGTCGCGTGAAGGCGATGATGCCCATGAGTGAACCCGGATACGCCCCGCCGAAACCCTGGCCCTGCTCGAACGCGATCGTTTGCACAACACGGCGCTTCACCACAACATCGCTCCCTGGACGGTCTCCCAGGCTCACGAGTGCGCTTTGTCCGCGAAAGATTCCGCGTTGCGGCGTCGCCAGGACGAGCGCAAACCCCTGTGAACGAAGTTTCTCTGCAGCGCGGGGATCCGCCTGGAATTCCTCCGAGGCGTCGAAATCTGCCCTCATTTTCCCGTTCCAATGCGCTGCTCCCTTGGGCGGTTCCTCGCGTTGCGGCTGTTGCTGCTGGCCGCCGCCAAACCCTCCGCCAGCCGCAGGTTCGGGGGGTTTTGGGAGCCCGTAGTCGGATGAAAGGTCGATGAAACCGGCATAAAGAGTGAGTCCCGCCATGTCCCAAACACGGGCGTCTGCCGGGACCGCTACATTTTCACCGACGGCTTCAATCACGCCGTCCCGAATGACGAGCACGCCGCGGGAAATCACTCTGCCGGGCGAAACGACGATTCGGGCGTTCGTGAAAGCCTGGACGGTCGGAGTGTTATCCCGCATGCCCGCAACGGGCGCGATCTGTGGAAAGGCAACCGCCGACAGAACTGCGAGAAGAGTGGCAACAGAGAACCAACGAAAGCTCATAGTTCCTCCATTTGTAAAAGAAGACTTTTCGAAGGTTTGCCGAATCTGATGCACGACCTTCGGAAGGTTAACTCGTTAAAATATGATTTTGAAACAGCGTGGTTCGGGAAGTCAAGAAACGAGAGAAAACGTGTTCTATAGAACGAAAGAAGGTGAGAAAAGTTCTCAGGAAAGGCAAGTCGTTGTATTTGGGAGGAAATGTTTACACCTTCTCAGCCCCGGGTTTGATCGCCAAACGATGAACGCCCTACATAAATTCCTGGTTTCTGCAATCCTGCTGACGATTCTCGTTTCTTGCAGACCCCTCGCTCCGGAAAGATCTTATCATCTGGCCGATTCCGTGAAATCCGAGTTCCTCCATGCATGGAACGCATATAAGAAATACGCATGGGGTCATGATGCGCTCAAACCTCTGAGCAAGCAGCCGTATGACTGGTATGCGAGCTCGCTTCTACTTACTCCCGTCGACGCGTTCGATACCATGCTCCTCATGGGGCTTTCTCCAGAGGCCGGTGAAGCAAAGAAACTTATTTTCGACAGCCTTTCGTTCGACAGGAACATCGAAGTGCAGGCGTTCGAGGTTATCATTCGTGTTCTCGGCGGCCTCCTTTCTGCCTACGAGATGGACGGAGATCGGCGCTTCCTTGTCCTCGCTGAGGATCTGGGAAAACGTCTCTTGCCTATTTACAATTCCTCCACGGGGATGCCTTACCGCTATGTACATCTTCAAACCGGGAGAATTCGCGACTCCATCAACAATCCCGCTGAAATCGGGACCGCTCTACTCGAATTCGGAACGCTGAGTAAGCACACGGGAAATCCTGTTTACTTCGATAAAGCCAAACTCGCTCTCATTCAGGTTTTCAACCGTCGTTCAAGTATCGGACTTGTCGGCACCTGGATCAATGTGGAAACGGGAGAATGGAAGAACAAATCCAGCCACATCGGGGGCGCGATCGACTCGTACTACGAGTACCTTCTGAAGGCTTGGCTTCTTTTTGGCGACAAAGACTGCAAAGCGATGTGGGACGCGAGCATTCAACCTGTCCACCGCTATCTCGCCGACACGGCAAACGGGCGGCTTTGGTACGGCCATGCAGATATGAACACTGGCAAAAGAACTGTTACGTCATTTGGGGCTCTCGATGCCTTCTTTCCTTCGCTTCTTGCACTGGGCGGTGACCTGCAACGAGCAGAAAGGCTTCAGGAATCCTGCTTCGCGATGTGGAACCTGCATGGTATCGAGCCGGAACAATTGAACTATGCAACCATGACGGCAACAGCAAAACAGTACTATTTGCGGCCGGAAATCATCGAGTCAGCCTATTATCTCTTCCATTACACGGGCGACAAGAAGTATCAGGAAATGAGTGAGGGTTTTTTCAACAGTTTGAAGCGTTATTGCCGAACAGAAGCAGGCTATGCGTATCTCGAAGATATAGTGACTAAGGAAAAAGCGGACAAAATGGAGAGTTTCTTCTTTGCTGAAACGATGAAATACCTGTACCTCTTGTTTGCCCCGAAGGAAACACTGCTGTTCGACGATGTTATTCTGACAACCGAGGCTCATCCTTTGAAAAAAACTCGGTAGTGAGGGTTGAAACCCCTGCTTTGCATTTTGCTTTTGGGTCCACAACTTTCCGCCAAAGGCGGATCAGCCTCCGGCTGAAAAAGCCGTGGCAAATACATCTTACAAGGAATTGAGTGTTTCCAGAATTTGCCCTGACCTTTAGGTCGGGGACAAGAAAAAACACGACACCGGGGCTTTAGCCCTTATCATTATGGGATACATCAGAATCTGGGTTCATCTTGTTTGGTCTACGAAGAACCGGGAGCCAATCCTGAAGAAAGATATTCGACAGGCTGTGTTTGACCACATGAAGTCAAATGCCGAACAAAAGGGTGTTCTCCTCGACATGATAAATGGCTATAATGAACATGTGCATGCGTTAGTGAGACTCAAAGCTGATGACACTGTCGCTAAGATCGTTCAGCTCCTGAAAGGGGAATCTTCGCACTGGGTGAACAAGCAGAACCTCGTGACGGGCAGGTTTGAATGGCAGGATGAGTACTTTGCAGTTTCTGTTAGCGAATCAAATGTCGAGGAGATACGACGGTACATTCGAAATCAGGAAGAACATCATCGGGCAAAACCCTTTAGCGAAGAATACAACGAGTTTATCCAGAAATATGGTTTTCCGAAACATGAGGGTTGAAACCCTTCCTTCTGTTTTGCTTTGGGTCCACGACTTGAAAGTCGTGGCAAGGGCGGTTTAAAAAATAAGGTTTTCACAGACTTTGCCCGCACCTTTAGGGCGCGGATAAGGAGAAAAGCAGCACCGCGGTTTTAACCTTGCTAAATGGCAACATCTGAAACAAAGTGAAGCGGTAACAATGCGCCGCCGGAATTTTGCCCCGACCTTTAGGTCGGGATAACAAAACAAAAACAGAGCCGGGTTTTAACCCTCATCATCATGCCCTATATCAAATTTGTTCATTAACTAAGGAGCCCGACCAATGAGAAGCTTATCCAAGAACCTGGCAACATTTTGCCTCTTCGCATTTGCTTTGAACCCACTGTTCTCTCAGGAGCGCGAGGACAGAACGCTGCTTCCATGGGACCAGATGCGTTCCATCATCAACGAGGCTTCGGGCGAGAGAGCCATGCATCATGTTCTCGAGCTCGTCCCTTACCCGCGAGTTCGACCACTTTCCGAATACGCGGGAAACTTCAGAGAAAGCGAAGTGATGATGAAGTTCGCAAAAGAGTACGGATACAGCAATGTGGGAGTAGAGTCTTTCCCCACTCAACAACGTTTATGGCAGCCGACTCAGGGGGAGCTGTGGATGGTCGAGCCGGAGTCCCGAAAACTCTATGATATCTACGATGTTGCGATCTCACTTGCGGGCAACAGTCCGACCGGTGAAACGACGGCAGAAGTAGTTGACGTGGGCACTGGAGCAAGAGCGGAGGACTACGCAAATAAATCTGTAGAGGGGAAAATCGTCCTCGGCTCGGCAAATCCCAACACTCTTCAACGTCTTGCCGTTTTCGAACGCGGGGCCGCGGGCGTTGTCAGTTACAATTCTCTTCGCTCCGACGACTATCCGGATCAGATTCTTTCCGCCGGTATTTCCGCCAATCCCCCGGAAGGAAAAAAGCCCGGCTTCGGCTGGGCCGTCTCTCCACGCGTTGCACGGGAAATCTCTGCAATGCTTGCGGCCGGAAAGAAAGTCGTACTCAAATCGATTATCAAGGCTGAGACATTTCCGGGAGAACTCGAGGTGGTGCATGCGACCATCCCCGGCGACGGCAGTACCGACCAGGTCGTGGGCGTCTCCGCTCATCTCTATGAGGGATACATCAAGCAGGGCGCAAATGACGATAACTCAGGCTGCGCGATGACGCTTGAAATGGGCCGCGCATACATCCGGCTCATCAACGAAGGAAAGCTCCACAAGCCGAGAAGGACGATCCATTTCCTGTGGGTTCCGGAGATCAGCGGGACGAACGCCTGGCTCAATGCGCATAAGGATATCGAGCAAAAAATGATCGCCGACCTGAATTTCGACATGGAAGGACTCAGGCTCTCAGCGAGCCGTAGTTACTGGATGCTCCATCGGACTCCTGATACTTTTCCGTCGTTCCTCAACGATGTATGCCAGAGCGTACTCGAATTCGTCGCCAACACGAATTACGAGCGAATTCGGTATCGCGGAAACGGATACAAGTACTCGCTCCCGGTGACATCACCCAATGGCAGCATGGATCCGTTCACGATTTCGGTGGAAAAGCACTACGGCTCGAGCGACCACGTCACGTACATGCAGCACGGAATTCCCTCCGTCATTTTATAACCTGGCCCGACATGTGGTATCATTCTTCTCAAGACACGCCCGACAAGCTCGACCCCACTCAATTCAAACGTGCTGCTGTGGTCGGGATGGGTGCGATGAGTGTGTTGGCCTCGGCCGGCGATGAAATGGCCGCAGCGATAGCCGGCGAGTCGATTGCGCGGGGCTCCGAGCGCATGGGCGACGCCGAGCGAAAGGGTTTGGGCTATATTTCGGACGCAACCAACCCGGCCGGATTATCTGAAGCGTACAAAGAAGCGCGCAATGCCGTTCGCCACCAGGCGGAGATCGAAAAAGCAGTCGTTCGTTCCGTCAACGTGCTGTTCAACAGCCTTTCGGAAGGCCAGAAGAAACTCGCTGCTTTTGAGAAACTCGTGGATGAACGATCAACTTCCCTGCAAAATGAGGTCACCGCATACTATAGACTGCGCGCAGAACAGAAGAAGGCGTCTGTCGCAAGGCTCGAGTTGACGGCTGCGGAAAAAGAAGCTTCACGAATGATCGCTGAACGAGTTGTGCGGCAGGGTGCAGGGCCGGGAGGCGGGGGCGGCGGATTTGGTGGCCAGGCTGCTGCTCTGGCAAATTTGTCCGACCAGGAACGCGCCTCCCTCCGCAAGGTTCCTCAGCACATGACGGCCGAACTCAATATCCTTCTCGGGCAAAAGAAATCCGTGCTTGAGATCCGTGACTTTCTTTCGGGAGAATTTGACCCACTGCCACTTGAGGATTTGCTGGAAAACCTTCGAGTGCAGGAAAAAATGGGCAACGTGAAGCTTCCAACAAAATAGAAGGGTTTCATCTACAGGTAGGCGACGTGACACTACGTCGCCTACCTGCTTCAAAATCTCCCTCGCGTGATTCCTTCGCATCCGGTTCGTTTCTTCGTGACGTTTTCCACCTTGTAAATATTGTCGTACCCTTCGATGACCAGCCACGAGCTCCCCATCGACTTTTGCACTCCCATGTTGTCGAAGCACTCGCTGGAGAGCCCTGCTTTCACGAGGAGATACGGGATAATATTGGAGTGCGTCACAAGGAGTACTGATCGGTCTGGTCCGAATTTCTTGGAGAGCTGAGCGTAGAATGATTCGATCGCCGCGGTGTCCATCATCGCCCGGACAGTATCAACGGGAACACCAAGTTTTTGGGAGAGTGGAAATGCCGTATGGAGCGTTCGTGCCGTAGAGCTGCTGTAAATGGCGGCAAATTTCACAGCCTCAAAATGCTTCGCAAGCCTGGCTGCCGTCGCCACGCCTGCTTCACTCAGCGGCTGGAATGTCCCAAGCTCGCGCTCGGGCCAGTTCGCAAGCTTCTCCGCATGACGGACGATGTAGAGAACGGGCTGCGATAAAGCCAATGAAACTACGCAACAATACATCGCGAGCAGAGTGGAGATTGCCCTCAACAGAAACCTCATATGAACAACTCCTTGCCGATGGAAATTTTTGTAAACTGTGAATCGAGGTGCAAAGCTAAAGAGACGAATGTGGAAAAGCAACAAGAAATGCTACCGACTGTTTTCTACTCTTCCACCTCAAGCTTTTTTTCCTTCGGCCTGATTTCGTCGTGCATACGCCGGAGCGCTGATTCAGGGCTATATTTTCACCGGCTGACGGCTGATGTTTGCTCATCATAAGAGAGCCGAAGAACGTCGCTCTCCCCCTATGAAAAAACCCTTCCTCTTTTTTCCTTTTGTCATCTCATTTTCTTTCTCTCAAACTCCTCCTCCGAATTTTGTTCCCCGTTTTTCCGATCAAACTCGTCTTTCCGTTTTTCCCGTTTTGTTCGTCCCAAGCGATGCATCCCTTTCTCATGAAGAAGCTGCCTCGGCGCGTGAGCTTCTTCATTTACACCTCGAAATTGCCCAGAAGCATTATCGAGCCATCCTCAGAACCGACACATATGTTTTCCTGGAAGGAGACAACAACGTCTACCGGTCGAACAACAATCATTCTTTCTTCATCGATGCTCCTGCGGATAATAACGACGGAAAACCAAATCGCATTATGAAAGAGCTGTTTCATTGGAAGAAGGATGACCGGTACGGGTCGAATCGTGTCTATCTCGTGATCTACAAACGTCCAGAGGGGAAGGAGCCGAAAGATAAGGATCCTTGGTTTGGCGGCGGGCGACCGTTGAACGGTCCGCCGAACACGGGCGGGGGCTACGTGGAGATGGAATTTGGGTCCTTGATGAGCGATCGACCTTATCCGTTCCAGTCGACTCTGGTGCATGAACTGGGCCATGCATTCGGTATGAATCATTCCGATTACCTCGGGTACGACATTTCGAAAAATATGTCCATCATGTCGTACAATTTATCCCACTGGTCGAAGGGCCTTTCCCAAAGCTCTGATCCAGGCGGTCTGAATCCGGAAGAATATTTCGTTCTTTCGTTGAACAAACGGGCATTTCCGGATTTTGTGTATGATGACTCAATTCACAATCCTGATGGCAAGTCATTTCATTTCGAAAAAATCCAGCAATTTTTCATGGGACCGATGGGGGAGTCTATCGGTCTCTTCAGGGATTTTGTGGGAGTCGGTTATGAATTGTACTTTGACGGGAGAAGGGTGAATGGCCCGGATGCTGCTTTATGGTCATTCTATCAGGCAAAGCAGAATCTCATGTGGAATTTAGAGAATCAAAAGGGCATCATTGTTGAGGGGAGATATAATGGAGTTGCGATTGTTGTGAAGGAATAGTTGAAACTGATCACGCTCAGAAACCCGTGAATGGATTTTACCGATTTTGCTCAGAACTTCGGTTAGTCGTGATGCTCCGCCGCACTCATCCCTTCCGCCCCGGGGAGTTTTCCAATTAAGAGCTGAGGGTTGTGAATGAGAACGGGAAGATGCTGCGGACAGATCCAGAAATTCTTGTCCTGAAACGACAACGAAATAAGCGGAATTTCATTCTGCGAGCGACCGCAAGCCACACATTGTGTCGATTGACCTGTCATGAATTTCTCCTTATTCCTCGTTTTTTTCTAAGTAATTTTGTGTCAACTGACAATCACTCAATCTACTCTTCCACTTCAAATTTCTTTTCCTTCGGCCTGATTTCGTCGTGCATACGCCGGAGCGCTGCGTAAGCATTCTCACTCCCCCGCTGAACAGCGTCGCGATACATCCTTGCTCCTTCTCCTTTGTTGCGGGCTACGCCGATTCCTTTTTCATGGCAGTATCCTACCGCGACGAGCGCGATGACAGACCCGTCTTCCATCGCTTGACGGAGCATCGTGAGGTTCATTTCCACTCGTTCACCCCGGACCACGGAGAGAGCTGCAAGCCGAATCCTGGCCTCGACACTTCCAAGGCTGGCTGCTTGCCTCCACAAATCCTCCGCTTTTGCACGATCCTGTTTTACCCATCTGCCCGATTGGTAGCACATGCCAAGCTCGATGAGAGCCTGCCTGTAGTTCTTCTCAGCTGCTGATTGAAGCATCCCGAGGGCCTGGTCTGGCGTCAAGCGATTCTCAACCTGCACGGCAAGGAGCCCCGACCAAATGAATTGCGCCTGGGTGTCGCCCGACTTTCCTCTTCGCTCCAGTTCCTGAGCGAACCCTTGTTCGTGAGCCAGATTCCAGAGCAATTCGTGCGCGCGGGGAGATTCTGCTCTTAATGCGCGGAGGTAGCACTCGGCCGCCATGAAACGGTCTTTTTTCACGTTGAGACCTTTCTCGTATAAACGGCCAAGATAGGAGAGCGCTTCCGGACTCCCCGCATTCGCTTCTTCCTCCAGGGACTTCACCGTCAAGGCGCTCGCCGATCGATCGTCCGGCTGATTTCGCATCGCTTCAAACGACTTTTT
>JANOGR010000299.1:0-4251 GCA_031406095.1 Ignavibacteriales bacterium | reverse complement strand
AAATCATCGGTGTTTTTCGAGGAATGCCTTGAGAGTGTGTTGAAATGAATCTAACCACATTCCCAGATGGAATCAAGAAAGCGGGCTGCGAACGTGTTCATCCACACAGGTATATACTCCGAAGATTTCTTCAGAAAAAGGCGGACTGTGATGCGCTGAATGGAAGGCTTGACTTTCATCCTGCGGGTTAGTAGAATAGTAGTCAGAGAAAGCGAGGGAAGATCCATGAAATGAATTCTCACAGCAGCGACGTTATTGTTTGCAGCACACCTGGTTGCGCAAACCCCGGACCCTGTTCCGATTGAACCCAGCGCTCCAACGATTCCGCAAGGATCCCTGTCGCGATTCTCAGGATATCGTTCGCCCTCTGCTTTTTCTCCGATTTTTTCTTACGGCCGATATGGCATCGACGGAGACTTCACATCAGCTTTGATCTTCGGTCTGGCGTACAGCCCAAATCGAAGAGTCAATCCTGAGCTTGAATTCAGCGGTGGACTCGTGCTGGGAAGAAGGGGAGTGTACGGGGAATTTGTCTATCAGCCGCTTCTGTACGGCCGAAGCAGTTTCATGAATCCCGGTTATGGCGGACGCAACTATACTATTCCAAGTTATCGGCTCGAAATGGGCTTTCTTGGCGTCGGCTCTGTTTTTTACCTTGCCCAGGGTGACGTCCGGCCGTATGTTGGAGCCGGAGTTCACGTGTACAGCTGGCAGTCGCAGTCTTCGTTCGTAGGAACGATTTCGCCCGAAGCGAGGGCTGGAATCGAAATCAGGATGACGAACGGAGTGTCGGGGTTTGCCGAGGGAAGGCATTCCGTCGGAATGCCGAACATGTTCTCGGGCCAGGATTCCCGGTTTAACGGGATGACTTCCTTCGGATTCGGTTTCGCCTTCGCTCCAAGATTCTAAAATATTGCCACGCCTTGAAAGGCGTGGCAATCAAACACCGCCAACGTGAATCACATCCTCCCCGAATTTTTTCCGGATTTTATCGACCGCGTGTAGTGCAGGCTCGCGCTTACTGTCAGCGAAAAGCGGCATTTCCATCCCTTCCTCATCGATGAATTGCGAAAGCTTCACTCCGAGCAACCGAATAGCCATCTTCCTCGTGTAATTCTTTCTGAGCAGTTCTGTGACCGTCCTGGAGACCATCGCATCGTCATTTGTGGGGGAGAGGGATTCAGCGCGGGTAATCGTGGTGAAATCCGAATAACGCAGCTTGAGTGTGATCGTTCGTGCCTTCCACTTGTGAGAGCGTGCCGAAGCGCATACGCTTTCGACGAGTGAAAAAAGCCTTTTCTCAAGCTCGGAAATATCGGCGATATCGTGGCCAAATGTCTCTTCATTGCTGATGCTCTTCCGTGTGGTCTCGGGTGAGAGCGTGTCAGTGCCCCGGCCGTTGGAAGCGTTGTGGATCCAAACTCCGTGTTTGCCGAGCAGCCTGACCGCTTGCTGAATCGAAATCTTCTGGATGTCGGCGACAAGCTGAAATCCTTTCTTCCTGAGAAATTCGGAAGTCTTTTTTCCAATCCCTGGAATAACATCGATTTCAAGCGGTGCGAGGAAATCGCGTTCCGTTCCGTGGGGGACATGAATCACCCCGTTTGGCTTTGCCGTTCCAGCGGCGACTTTCGACACAAGCTTGTTGGCCGAGAGGGCAACGGTGCATGGTAGAGTGAATTCATCCCAGACGAGGTTGTGCAGCTTGTGCATGAGCAAAGGCAAATCGTCCGAATACAGATGCTCGCAACCGGTGAAATCCATATACATTTCATCAATGGAAGCCCGTTCCACAACCGGCGAGAATTCCTGCATTCGCTTGTAGATCCTGTCCGAGTAGTCTTCGTATTCGCCGTAGTGCCCCTGGACGATGACGAGTGGCGGGCAAAGTCGCAGTGCTTGTCCAGCGGGCATTGCCGAATGAATGCCGTATTTCCGGGCTTCATACGATGCGGATGCGACAACACCACGTCCCGTCGGCGTGCCTCCGACAACGACAGGTTTTCCGTTCAAGGAAGGGTTCTTGATGCGCTCGACAGAAACGTAGAAGCAGTCGAGGTCAAGGTGAGCGATGAATCTCTTTTTTAACACGAGGATCCTGGGGATTCGAGATGTTACTGAGCGGCTCGAATAAGAAATCTTCTTGTGCTGCTCGAAAACGCGCCAATACCGACGCTGATGACAAAAACGGTTGCAGCCTCAGGTAAGGCCGGCTTTACGAGAAAGTCCCCTCCTCCTCTCGGTCCAAAAAAAACGAGGATCGCTGCGCCAACCGTACCCACAAAGAGCGCATCCACAAATCCTCTCGTTTTATCAGAAACTTCGAGACGGTCGATCTGGGCAAGAGACTCAGATTCCTCGGCAGCTTTTTCCGAATCTTGCCACCGAATCGAATTAGAGGTAACGGCCACATGAACAGCATTCCGTGTAGTTTCATCCTTGAAAACAATTGTGCATTCCTTGTCGTGCAAAAACTTGTTGAGATTCTCAGCCGAGATCGAATTCCGAGTTTCATCGGAAGTCACCTTGTAAGTATGAGAGCAACCGGCCGCAGCGAATGCAAACGTCAGAAAAACGAAGACTTTCACTTGTCTATCTCGACCCTGTCGCTGCGTTCGGGAGCAAATATTTTGTGAACCACCGTGTTTCATAACGTGCTCCGTTGAATGGGGGATTCCGTGAAAGAGAATCTTTTGCTACATTGTTCATGAACAATCTAAGTATCTTCGGTTACTCTATCAAGGTCGTTAACGGAGGAGAGGATCATGGCTGTCGAATCAATCGACGTTTCCTTGAAAACAAAAATGCCCGCCTTCAAGCTCAAGGACCCTGACGGCAAACAATTCAACGGGGAGGAACTGTTCGGGTCGAAGGGGCTGCTTGTCGTTTTCACCTGTAACCACTGCCCGTACGCCAAGGCAGTATGGCCTCGCCTCGTAAGTCTGGCAGAATTCTCGAAAGGCGTCGGGGTCAATGTCGTGGCAATCAACCCGAACATCCATCCGAATTATCCCGAAGATGCGCCGGAAGTGATGAAACAGAAAATCAAGGAATGGAAAATCAGTTTTCCGTACTTAATCGACGACACGCAGAAAGTCGCCGCCGAGTTCAAAGCGCAATGCACGCCGGATATTTACCTTTTCAATCAGCAAAGGGAACTCGTGTATCGCGGCCGTTTCGACGACAACTGGCAGGAGGAATCGAAAGTCACGAGGGAAGAGTTGAAAGATGCGATTACGAAACTGGCAAAAGGCCAGCAGATTGTGGGGGCACAGTACCCGTCGCTCGGATGCTCGATTAAATGGAGGGTGAACCCGTACAATTAGAGCAAATGCGACGCATCTATACAAATGCGTCGCATTTTGCTTTACTCTACGTGCTCGCCAATTTCGCCAACGCCTCTCCCGCCACGCGAAATACCGTCCACTCTCTCATAGGAACAGCGCCGAGTTTCTTATAGAAGTTGATGGCCGGTTCATTCCAGTTCAGCACAGCCCACTCCAGCCGGCCGCACTTGCGCTTTTGAGCCAGTTTGGCGAGGTAATTGAGCAGAGACCGTCCGATTCCTTTGCTGCGGTATTCCGGCCAAACGAAGAGGTCTTCGAGATAGATGCCGGGTCGGCCGAGAAACGTTGAGTAATTGTGGAAATAGAGAGCGAACCCAGCAGGCTTCCCCCCGTAACGTGCGATAACGACTTCCGCATAAGCGCGTTTTCCAAAAAGCGTCTGTCGTAAGGTTTTCTCGTTCGCGATCACCTCGTGGGAAAGACGCTCGTACTCAGCCAGTCCTTTGATGAACGAAAGAATGAGCGGAACATCCTTCCTGGTGGCTTCTTTGATACGAAGTCCTGAGGACGACATGGGAACCTCTTCGATTTGTTAATCTGGATACTGAAATTTCAGGTCGACTTGAATCTCCGGGTTGATGCTGAGGACAACCGGGCAGGTTTGGCAGATGTGCTCGAACTTCGGCCGATAATCTTGCGGGACACCGGCGGCAACGTCGATGCGAACGACGATTTTGGCGATCCGTCGCGGGGGCTGCGTGGTCATGTGTTTCTCCGCGAACACTTTTGTGCCTTCGAGGTTCACGTTATCCTTTTGCGCGCTGATGCCGGCGGTGGTGATCATGCACGTAGAAAGCGCAGTAACAACGAGGTCGGTGGGCGAAAAACTTTCGCCGCGGCCGTGGTTGTCAGTCGGGGCGTCGGTGACGAGTTCAACCTTGCTCGGTCCGTGTGTGGACGTGCA
>JANOGR010000297.1:0-3050 GCA_031406095.1 Ignavibacteriales bacterium | reverse complement strand
AGAGGGCTGCAATCAGCGTCGTTGATTTTCCAGAGCCCGTCGGGCCGGTCAGAATGATAATGCCCTGCGGTTTTCCGATGGCTTTGTAGAAGAACCCGCGCGCCGGACCCTGCAACCCGAGTTTCTCGAGGTCGGTGATGACCTTTCGGTCGTCGAGAACGCGGATAACCACGCTTTCGAACTTGTGTTTGAACTCTGTCGTCACAATGGGCATGATGGATACGCGGAAGCGCAGCTGGTGGCCGTCAACGGTCCTTTGAATGAACCCGTCCTGCGACATTTCGCGTTCGAACCGGTCAACGTTCTTTGTGCGGTCTTTGACGACAGCCAGGACAGCTTCGGGGACCGTATTCTCCTGACAATGCCATACCTGCAAGTTACCGTCAAGACGGAACAAGAAATTCGTCTTGTTCCCTTCTGCAGCAACAATGTGGACGTCGCTGATGTCCCTTCGCACTGCCTCGATAAGGCAGCCCTCGAACAAATTCACGAGAGCGCTCTTGTTAATCTCTGCATTCAGTACGTCTTCGTCGACCTCAGAATCTTCTTTACTCCCGGACCCATCATCAATATTCAGCTTTTCATCCTGCAGCAGTTTCAGAAACTCATTCTGCTTTGGAGCAACCTTTTCCATCAAGTTCTGAAGTTCCTTCAGCCTCACATAGCAAATTTCATATTTCTTCACGTTAAAACTGCGGGCAACAACCGGGAGGTTACGGTCTGTCGGGTCGGCGGCTATGATAATCAGCTTGTCTGTTTGGCGTTCATCGTACTTAAACGGAAGCATCTTTGCCTGAGTCATCATCTCACGCTGCTGGTCCGAAAGCTGGTCGACGAATTTCTTTATGAACGCGAGGCGGGCTTCGTCGGTTTTCTCATCGGCGAGGTACAGTTCACGGAAAGCATACAGGTTTGCCACTTCTCTGAACACGGCATCGTGGTCAGCGCCAAACTCAGAGACAAGAATCTGACCGAGATTTTTGCGATTCTTCTTGTTTTCCTCGGAATCCTTGAGTTTCAAGGACTTCTCAAGAGTTTCAAAATCGATGATCCCCTTTTTGAGCAGCGTATAACCGATCTTATCAGTTATGTCTAATTCTGGCATTGCTTAACTCCCTCTCATGGGTTTCACGAACCAAGCAACCAATGGAGCACCGGAATGATAAACTGGCCTGGCCTCTTCGGAGAGACTGCGGCTGTTTCGGAAGACACAAGTGTCAGGCCCGTGAGCGCAAGCATGATCACCATTTGCACGGCCAATTGAATCACCTCGATGGCGTTCCTGAGCTTATAGGTTGTTTCCTTCTCGTAATATTCCGCAAGCTGCTTGGCCGTATCCCTCACCGTTCCCGTCTCGGCCCCAGAGCTAAACCGGGAAATCGCAGTCTTGGTAAATACACCTGTGGCCTCAAAAGCGTCGGTCAACCCCTTTCCTTTTTCCAGCATCAGGGGAATCGCGATTCTCTTGATTTGACTCTCCATGTATTTATTACCACAGGCTTCGGAAGACATCCTGATAATATCGATATTCTCGCCCGATCCGCTGTACAGCGCGTAAAAAACGCGGCAGAAGATCTCGATGGCGGTTTTATGAAGCAACGTCCCGACCACAGGGACTTTGATGATGTACTGGTCCATCATAAACTGGCCGCGTTCCGTTCTAAAAAATTGCATGGCAGCGACGACAGGGACCGTGAGGACAATAATGATGACGAATACATTATCGAGGAACCAATCGCTAAATATGAGCGCAGCGTTGGTCATGGGATATACTTTCATGTCCACGCCCATCTTGATAAAAGCTTCTGCAGTTTTCGGGAAGATGTACGCAACGTAGAACATGATTGCAATGCCGAGAACAAAAAGGGTCACGATGGGCATGATGAGCGCGCTTTTGAGGTTCCGCTTAAACTCTGCGTTACGCTCCAGAAACTTCGCCGTGCTGTCATAGATTTCAGCCATGTTGCCGCTCTTCGACGCCAGCCCCAGCATGTTTGCCGTGAATTTCCCAAACACCGCGGATTGCTTGACGAAGACCTTTTCGCTGTCTTTTCCTTGCTTGAGTTCTGCGTTTATTTCTTTGAGTGCGTCCCGCAAAGCAGGGTTCGATGCGTCGTTCACCAGCAATTGCAACACTTCGTTGTATGGCAGCTTTTGTCTCATCAAGTCGGCGCTTATCCGAACAAATGCGATAATATCGACCGCCGGTGCGGCTTTGAGTTTGTTCCCGAATAGTTTCTTTCGAACATAGACAACCTTATACCCCATTTTCTCGAGCGCAATTCGGACTTCATCCTTTGTATAGGCTTTCTGCTCGCCATCAAGGGGCTTTTCTGTTCCCTTTTGCACCCGGTAAATCCAGTTAGCGCGCTCATAGATACCGGTGATCTTGAACTTCTTGTCACGAGCGAGCTCCGATGCTTTCTTTTTGGCGATTCTTTTGGTCTCTGCCGTAATGACGCCGCCAACGGGTTTCCCCGACAGGGTTATGCCTTCTACTCTAAAATCTGCCATAGTTGATCATTTCAAATGTTACAATACACTTCTCAAGAATCACTTGAAGAGATAGAGTTGATTAAAATAATACGTTTTTTCGCAGACTGTGTCAAGAAGCGACTTCGGAGCAGATCAGGCGACACTCCAACGAAGAAATGGGACAAGAATGATTGCTTATTGAAAATCCCCGGTGTAGATCCAGCTCGTGATATCCCCTTTGCTGTCGATGACAACGGTGATCTTGTTGGTTGGTGTCGCGTAAGAAGTAGCCACAACGGTTATCTCACTGGCTGCGATCGCCATGGTGTATGCGGCATTTGCATTCGACATGAGCTTCGATGGCATACTGAATCCGACGTAGCTACCTGCGCCGCCAGCCATCGTCACGGGTCTCATCCGGTATTTACGCGCATTCGCTCGAAGGTTGTTCAGGTCGTTGATGATGGCAAGCTTGTTTTGCTCGGCCGCGTTCGAGCTAAAGAGCCCCAACGCCGCAGCAATCGCGACCCCGATCACCATAATCGCAAGCAAAATAAGAATCAACTGCTGTTGAC
>JANOGR010000291.1:0-6818 GCA_031406095.1 Ignavibacteriales bacterium | reverse complement strand
CGAAATTTCCTGCCTCAACCATTGCGCCGCTTCATCGGCGAGCGTGAAGCTCTTAATTTCAGAGCCGAGGTTTTCCGGTTCAATGACGGCAACCCATCCACCAAAGTATGGGTCGGTATTCAAGATTCCCGGCGTCTCTTGGATCGATTCGTTGACTTCCACGACCTTTCCCGTAAGCGGAGCGGTGAAGGCCATCGTCCTCTCACCCTGGGAAATTGTCATGATCGTTTCCCCTTTCTTCACGAACGAATTCAACGCAACCAGGGAAGCTTTATCGATTGTGCCGATCACTTTCTGAGAAAAATCATCGATGCCAACACGTGCCATCCCGTTGCCCAGCAGTTCGACCCACGAATGTTTGGGGTTGAAAAAGTAGCCCCTCGGAATCAGAAACTTCTGCGAGATTGGAACGGCCTGAGCCTGAGTCGAGGATTTCTCTGACGACCGCTTGACGAAAAAATCAATGATGAGGAACGTGAGGAATGTCCCTATGACGAAGAGTGCTACCATGATGTGTCACCTCCTTTTCGTGTTTGATTCCGCTCTCTGTATTCCAATTGCCGTTCCACAAATTTTCATTGGAATCAATGGAGAGATGAAAAAGTCCTATCAGGTTGTCATTCAATCGGTTACAGAATTGGAGAGCCGCGGCGGGACACAACCCTGGTTTAGACGCCCTGTAAAGAACTTCAACATGAAAAGTGACTTGAGTGATGAAAAATCGAATAGTGATGCGGTGAGTAAAGGGAGAGTGCAGTGTAGAAAATTTCAACAGTCATTGTTGAGAACATCAGCATGTTTGATTCTCGCGATTGACAAAACTCCTTCGCAAACGTGATGATTTGGCGCTTGTTTCCTGTGGAATCAGCCCCTGAAGCAATGACCTGCATGGCATACCGTTTGCCTTTGAAACGCCGGATTGCTAATTTGCACGCAAGTGTTGAAGGATTCAACACTTAACGATTTTTCTTCATAGCACTCCGGTCTGAATCCCAGCGATAATGAAAAGAATCTTCCCCGCCTCGTTTTACAACGCCGTCACTCTTCTGGGTGCTGCCGTCGCCACAATCAGTTTTGGGCTCGTCCTCTTTCTGATGGCTTTGGAGCTGCT
This sequence comes from Ignavibacteriales bacterium, assembly GCA_031406095.1. GTDB lineage: Bacteria > Bacteroidota > Ignavibacteria > UBA10030 > UBA10030 > JANOGR01. The sequence continues at coordinate 5,707 of JANOGR010000291.1, read as the reverse complement.
CAGCGAACAGCCGAAGCCTTACATGGGGATCATAGCTTTTGTGATTCTGCCGACGTTTCTCCTCATCGGAATCGTGCTCATTATTGCCGGCATCATTCGCGAGCACCGGAGAGAGCGCGCGGGAAAACCGCACGGCCTGCATTTGCCACAGATCGACCTGAACAACCCGCGACAACGGACTGCGTTTGCGTATTTTTCATTCGGAGCCATCGTGCTCCTCATGTTCAGTGCATTCGGCAGCTTCAAGGCGTATGAGTACACTGATTCGGACCAGTTCTGCGGCGAGACGTGCCATACGGTCATGTCGCCGGAATTCACGGCGTATCAGTTTTCTCCGCACGCCCGCGTTGGTTGTGTGAAGTGCCACATCGGACCCGGGGCGGGATGGTTTGTGCGGGCGAAACTGTCCGGCGCGTATCAGGTGTATGCCACAGCGTTCAACAAATACCCGAGGCCTATTCCAACGCCGATTGAAAACCTTCGCCCTGCGCAGGAGACGTGCGAGCAATGCCACTGGCCGAAACATTTCTTCAGCGAGAAACAGCATGTCAACACCTATTTTTTTTCCGATGAGCACAATACGCGTTGGACGATCAACCTTCTCATGAAAATCGGAGGCGGAAATGTGGAAGCCGGACCCACGTCGGGGATCCATTGGCATATGAACATTGCGCATGAAGTGACGTATGTTCCCGTCGATGGACAGCGCCAGGTCATTCCGTGGGTCAAAGTGCGTGATGCTGATGGACGGGAACGGGTCTACAAAAACTCTGAGTCCGGCATGAGCGATGAGGAGCTGAACAAGTTTGAGCGGCGCAGGATGGATTGCATCGATTGTCACAACCGTCCGTCTCACATTTACCGACCTGGTGCGCGCTCGGTCAATCTTGCCATGTCTCTTTCCTGGGTGAGTCCGGAGCTTCCTTTCGTCAAAAGCGTCGCGATGAAAGCGCTTGAGTATCCCTATACGTCGAAACAAACCGCCGAAGACAGTATCCGGCTCGTCATACAGGAATATTACCAGTCGTCGTATCCCACACTGGCAAAGGAAAAGAAGGCGGACATCGACCGCGTCATTGAAGAGGTCCAAAAAATCTACAGCCGGAATTACTTCCCCGAAATGAAGGTCAGTTGGCGGAATTTTCCGGACAACCTTGGCCACATGTACTCCGTCGGATGTTTCAGGTGTCACGACGGTAAACATGTCAGCGACGACGGAAAAGTGCTCTCACGAGACTGTAATGCTTGCCACACCATCCTTGCTCAGCAGTTCGAAAAAGGGAAACAAAGAGTTTCGCTGGCGGGTATCGAGTATCGTCATCCCGTCGATATCGGGGATGCATGGAAAGAGATGAACTGCAGCGACTGCCACAGGGGTCAATGAAAAGTATGAATCAACCGCACCAGGAAAGTAAACGCGATTTTCTCAAATACATCCTCGGCGGAAGTTTTTTTGCCTGGGTCGCCTCCGTCTTATATCCCGTGATGGCGTATATGAAGCCTCCCAAGCAAGGGGAAGTGGAAGTAACCAATGTAAAAGCGGGGAAATTGAGTGAGATTGAAAAAGATAGCGGAAGAATCGTGAAGTTTGGAACCAAGCCGGTGATTCTTGTGCGAGCCGCCGATGGTGATCTCCATGCCTTTGGGGCCACATGCACACACCTTGATTGCACAGTGCAGTACCGACAAGACTTGGGGGTCATTTGGTGTGCGTGCCACAACGGCAAATATGACCTCAAAGGACGCAACATCGCCGGCCCGCCCCCTCGTCCGTTAGATGAGTTTCGTGTGGTGCTCCAGGGGGACGACATATTCATTTCCAAAAACGTATGAAGAAGTTTTTTTCCTCGGTGTATCACTGGATCGACGAACGAGTCGAACTCCGTGATTTGGTTGAATTCCTTGGGAAAAAATATGTACCCGTCCATGAACATTCGGTCTGGTACTACTTCGGCGGCGTTTCGCTTTTTCTGTTCATCATTCAGGTGCTCACCGGAATACTTCTCCTCCTCTATTATAAGAGCGGTGAAGAACTCGCGTTTGAGAGCATCCAGTTCATTATGTCCAAGGTTGAATTTGGCTGGCTCATCAGATCTATCCACAGTTGGGCGGCCAACCTTTTTATCCTGGCAGCGATCATTCATATGTTCAGTGTTTACTTCACAAAAGCGTACCGAAAACCCCGCGAGATAACCTGGCTCACGGGAATGATGATGTTATTTCTCGGTATGGGGTTTGGATTCAGTGGTTATCTCCTTCCCTGGAATGAACTGGCCTTTTTCGCGACGAAAGTTGGTACCGATATCGCCGGAGTGGTACCTCTCATTGGTAAACCGATAATGATCCTTCTTCGGGGCGGAGAAGATGTTACGGGAGCGACGCTTTCTCGGATGTTTGGATTTCATATAGCGGTTTTCCCTGGGTTGTTTGTTGTGTTTCTTGGGATTCACCTCCTGCTCGTCCAACGGCAGGGCATGAGCGAGCCGATTGAATTCGAAAACTCCCAGGATACCCCGCAGCAGCGGATGCCGTTCTTCCCGAATTTCCTGCTTCGGGATCTCCTTCTGTGGCTTCTGGTTTTGAATGTCCTCGCCATCCTGGCGGTTCTCTTTCCCTGGGAATTGGGAAAAAAGGCAGATCCATTTGCTTCCGCCCCAAGCGGTATTAAACCGGAGTGGTACTTCTTGTTCATGTTTCAAACGCTGAAATACATCCCCGCGCAAATTCTTTTCATCGATGGCGAAGTGCTGGGAATAGTCCTCTTTGGCTTAGCGGGCATATTCTGGACTCTCGTTCCTTTTTGGGATCGAAAGAGCTCAGAAGGAATACGGAATCGATTTGTGAACTATGTTGGGTTGTTTGCGGTGTTCTATGTAATTCTCTTCACAATCCTCGGATGGTATGCATGAGAAGTCGCTTGAGACGCTCCCTTCCCTTTCTTTTCGTCATGACGGCACTCGTGCAGGAACTTGCGCTTTCACAAGATCAGTGTCTGGTGTGTCATGACGCAATAGGTGATAAGAACGCGGCGCTTTTCAAACGCGATGTGCACTTTCTCAAAGGTTTAACGTGTGCGGACTGTCATGGCGGCAACGCTGCGAAGGAAGAGATGGAAGAGGGGATGAACTCAAAGGCAGGATTCATCGGTGTCGTCAAAGGGGATAGCATTTCAGCCACCTGTGCGCGCTGCCACTCCAATGCCGCAGTTATGGTGAGGAGATACAAATCCACACTGCCGTTGGACCAAATGGAGGCGTTGAAATCGAGCGTCCACGGAGAACTCTCTATTTCAGGCAAAGAACAGATCGCCCAGTGTACATCATGTCATGGCGCTCATGGGATAGTCCCGAAAACCAACCGGTTGTCATCCGTTCACCCTCTCAATCTCCCGGCTACCTGCTCAAATTGTCATTCTAAGGCGGCGTACATGCGTGGCTACAACCCCGGACTTCCAATCGATCAGCTCGAGAAGTACCGAACGAGCGTTCATGGAATGCGAAATGCTGGAGGTGATACGAAAGTGGCGGAATGCGCGAGCTGTCACGGCAGCCACGACATCCTTCCGGCCAAGGACGTGAGATCGAGGGTGTATGCAACCAATATTCCTGGTACTTGTGCATCCTGTCATGCAGATCCAGAGCACATGAAGGGATATAACATTCCAAGCGATCAATTCGAGAAATATTCGAAAAGTGTTCATGGCAAAGCTCTTCTCGAGAAACGAGATGTCGGCGCACCTTCATGCAACGATTGTCACGGCAATCATGGTGCGGTTCCTCCTGGTGTACAATCGATTTCGCAAGTGTGCGGAACCTGCCACGCACTCAACGCATCATTATTTTCCTCCAGCCCTCATAAGAAAGCCTTTGATAAGAGGAAATTGCCTGAATGCGAAACCTGTCATGGGAATCACGAGATCTACGCGGCCAAAGATGAACTTGTAGGCGTCACCGGAGATGCGGTGTGTGCCTGGTGTCATTCAGAAAAGAAGCTAAAACGAGGCTATGAGGTCGCGAAGGCAATGCGGCAACAAATAGACAGTTTGTTGGGATCGGAAAATAGGGCCATGGCGTTAATTAATGAGGCAGAGCAGAAAGGCATGGAGGTGTCTGAGGCGAAATTCAAACTGCGCGCAGTCCGTCAGGCGCGCCTGGAATCACGAACAATGGTCCATTCGTTCAATGAAGGTCAATTTCATGAGATCATCGATAAAGGACTTGGAATATCTTCACACGCCTCCGTTGAAGCGGCTCAGGCAATTGACGAATTCTATTTCCGGCGATGGGGCATGGGCATTTCGACTTTCATCATTTCAGTTCTCGCAGCGTCGCTTTACCTTACGATTCGGCGAATAGAGAGGAGACAAGCTGAGGAAAGCACGAAATCCCGCCAGGGGTCGTAGAAATTGTGACTACGATGATATGAACTTTCCCAATTCTAACAAGATAACCGGATGCGAAAATCAGAAGTAAGAAAATTGTTGGACAGAATGATCTTCTATCGGCCCAACGTTCAAGAATGCTCTAAAAGTAGGCTTTTTTTCGACACGGCGGGTAAAGTATTTGTTGGCACGGCGTTTGAACCGGCGGATAGTTGCGCGATGAACCCAAGGGAAATCCGAAGAGTGCACCATGCATAATCAAGATACACCGGCCTCCAACAAATGGATTTTCATTGCCCAGGTCGCGAGTGTCTCTCTCATCTGGATAATGGTCGTGGGGATTGTGGTGTGGGTGATAAATTTGATTCTTCTGTCCCTCGAACTCCATGATGTTCCCGGAGCTTCTATAGGAATCAGTATTGTGGCTTTGCCGGTTTTTATAACGCTCGCCGGTGTTCTCACTTATGTTTTTGTTGGATTGCAAAAAGGAAAGCGTCGGTCAAATACTTCGGAGGGCGATTAACATGCGGATCCTCGGCTTTTCTCTCCTCTGTGCTGTCGTTCTTCTCGGTGTCATTTTGGCACAAGAAATCCGGCCACCTAAGAATCCTCTGCAAGGACAGATCGTTTTTGAGGAAAAAGGCTGCATTGAATGCCATTCCATTGGTGGCTACGGAGGAACCGCGGGTCCTGATCTCAGTAAGAAGCATTACTTCGGAAGCGTTCTCGAATTGGCCTCTGTTGTGTGGAACCACTCTCCACAAATGAATCGGAAGTTTCGACAGATGCGGATGAGCCGTCCGACACTCACTGAGGCAGAAATGAGGGATCTCTTTGGATTCCTTTATTACCTCCGTTATCTGGGCGAGCCAGGCAGAGTTGCGAGAGGGAAAAAACTCCTGGAGACAAAGGGATGTATCTCGTGCCATCGTGTGGCTGGCAAAGGAGGAGTAACAGGTCCCGATTTCGAGCAAGTCCAGAGTTACGCCACTCCTCTCTATATGGTGCAGGCGATGTGGAACCATGGTCCGGCAATGCAGCAGGAGATCAAGAAATCAAAACTCCCCTATCCCATTCTTACGGGACAAGACATCGTCAATGTCGCGGCGTACCTTAGTCAAACAATGATAAGCACAACACGTATTCGAATGTCACCGGGCGACCCAATGAACGGCAGGAAGGTCTTTGAGGGTAAGAATTGCGACAAGTGCCACCTTGTGGAAGGAAAAGGGAGGATCATTGGGCCTAACCTCTCCGGAATTGAACTCAAGAAGGGAGTGACGGAAATTGCGAGTCTCATGTGGAACCACGGACAAGTAATGATTG
>JANOGR010000277.1:0-3853 GCA_031406095.1 Ignavibacteriales bacterium | reverse complement strand
GTTGCGGAGGCAATTGAGCGGGCTGGCGGAAAATCCTACATCGTTTCCGTCGATGAGGGGACGAGAAGCGAATTGACGAGGATTTCAAGCTAGATGGATCGAAATATCATTATTCTTGCGGGCGGGGCATCATCGCGCATGAAGCGATCATCCGAAGCTGTCGTTGACTCCGCTCTTGCCAAAGAAGCGCAGCAAAAGTCGAAAGCAATGATTAGCGTGGGCGACCATGCCCGTCCGTTTCTGGATTATTTGCTTTACAACATTCAGCAGGCAGGATATGAGAACGCTATCATCGTTGTGGGTGAGAATGACAGTTCGATCAAGGAGTTTTACGAACATCTGAAGAATTCAAAACAGTTTCCATCGCTGAGCATCTCGTACGTCACCCAAAGCATCCCTCCAGAGCGGGATAAACCACTCGGCACCGCCGATGCGCTGCTGCAAGCGCTGCGCAAGACACCTTCCTGGAATGGCCAGCGGTTCACAGTGTGTAACAGCGATAATCTGTATTCCCCCGCTGCGCTGCGCCTGCTACTTGAGGATGCTCATTCCAATGCGATGATTGATTATGATCGGGGAGCCCTGCAATTCAGCGAAAATCGTGTGGCGCAATTTGCCGTGGTCGTCAAAGATGAAGAGGGCTTTCTGAAGGACATTGTAGAAAAACCATCTTCTGAAGAGATGAACCAAGCAAAAGATGAGAAAGGAAGAATTGGTGTGAGCATGAATATCTGGCGCTTCACGCACGCCGACATCCTTCCTTTCCTTGAGAAAATCCCGCTTCATCCGGTGCGAAAGGAAAAAGAGCTGCCCGTTGCTGTGAAGATGATGCTAACCCGGCAGCCCCGTTCGGTGTTTGCCATTCCCTTGTCTGAGGATGTTGTTGATTTGACAAGCCTTGATGACATTCCAGCTGTAAAGCAATATATTCAGAAAGAATTCCCTCATTTTTGAAGGAAGTAGACCATGACGACGAGAAGAACTTTTGTCAAACAAACTGCGGCCGTCGGAGCGGGGCTTTCCATTCTCAACAGTCCACTCAAACTCTTTGCCTCAGAAAAAAAATCCGTCGTACGCATGGCGTTTATCGGTGTAGGTTTGCGCGGGCAGGATCATCTTCAACAATGTTTAAAACGGAAAGATGTTGAAGTGGTTGCCGTATGCGACCCTGATACCGAATCCGCGATCCCCCGCTCAAGAAAAATCATCCAGGACGCAGGAGTGAAGAAGAAAGTCGCCGAATACACCAAAGGCGAGAACGATTTTCTAAACATGCTGAAGCGTGATGATCTCGATGCCGTTATCGTGGCGACGCCCTGGGAATGGCATGCAATACAAGGGGTTGCGGCCATGAAAGCCGGCAAGGCTGTCGGTATGGAAGTCTGTGGTGCGACGAAACTGGAGGAGTGCTGGGCTATGGTGGAGACGCATGAAGAGACGGGTATTCCGTTCTTCGGTTTGGAAAATGTATGTTACCGGCGCGATGTCATGGCAGTCCTGAATATGGTCCGGCAAGGGTTGTTTGGCGAATTGCTTCACTTGCACGGCGGCTATCAGCATGATTTACGGGAGGTCAAGTTCAACGACGGGAAACAATTCTATGGCGGCGGTGTCGAGTTTGGCGAGAAAGGAATCTCGGAAGCACGGTGGCGAACGAACCACTCCGTTCATCGCAACGGAGATTTGTATCCCACACACGGGCTCGGTCCGGCCTGCACCATGGTCAACGTCAACCGCGGCAACCGGCTGATGACGCTTTCTTCTGTTGCAACAAAGGCCCGCGGCTTGCACAACTACGTTGTGGAGAAAGGCGGAGTGAACCACGCAAACGCGAAGGTCGAATTCAAGCTCGGCGACATCGTCACCACCTCCATCACGACCGCGAACGGAGAGACGATTATTCTTTCGCACGACACAAACTCTCCCAGACCGTATTCACTGAATTTCAGAGTACAAGGGACGAAGGGCCTGTGGATGGACGATTTCAATTCCATTTACATCGAAGGAACTAGTCCGGAGGCACACCGCTGGGAACCGGATGCCACGTACATGGACAAATATGACCATCCGCTTTGGAGAAGATATTCTGAAGACGCAAAGGAAGCGGGGCACGGCGGCATGGATTATTTCGTGCTGAATTCCTTTATTGAATGTCTAAAACGCAACGCTCCCTGCCCTCTTGATGTGTACGACCTCGCAACGTGGTATGCCATTACGCCGCTTTCGGAGGCAAGCATCGCACAAGGCGGAGCAGTGCAACAAATTCCCGATTTCACCAAAGGGAAGTGGATGAAGCGAAAACCGATTTTCTGCTTTGACAACGAATATTGAAACCTCCTGTTCGATGAACTTGCACACATGGGGAAAGACATTCTGTGCAAACAAAACTCTTACTAATTGTTCTTTCGCTCACTATATTCTCAAGCAAGGAGCGTGAAATGAACAAGATCAATGAACTTTACACACTCGGCGTGTGGACGGTGAAAAAGGGAAATGAAAAAAGCTTCAAATCAGCCTGGGAGAATTTCGCAAGGTGGACCGCCAGAAACCAGCCCGGAACCGGAAAAGGATTCTTGCTGCAGGATTCTGAGAAACCTCAACAGTTCATATCTTTTGGACCATGGGAAAACGCCGAAGCCATCAAATCCTGGAGGGAACGTCCGGAATTCAAGGCGTTTTTCTCGCAAGCACGAGAGTTATGCGAGGAGCTTCGGCCTCAAACCCTTGTTCTTGTTGCAACTTCAGAGTGACACACCGAGAAAAGGCCACGAGCAAGCACCGGGTAAAGGAAAAACAATGAGGAAATTGTCGATTCTCTGTTTTTGGGTGATCTGTGCGTTCTTTCAAGCATCCTCCGGACAATCCAAAAACCCGCTGGTCCTGCGGGCCGACTCTGCCTACGAAGCGGGTAAATTTCCTGAAAGCGCCAGACTGTACGAAACTGCAATCCGGTCCGGTGCGAAAAGCGCGGCGGTGTACTACAACACATCTTGCAGTTTTGCCCGTGCCGGGAACAAGGAAAAAGCCCTGAGGTACGTTGAACAAGCCGTCGACGGCGGCTGGCGGAATGTCGAGCGCATGCAAAAAGACTCAGACTTTGTGAACCTACGATCCGACGCTCGCTGGACCGCGACATTGAGAAAAGCCCAGGCATCCAAAGAAAAGTATGATCATGTCGAGGCTCTCATCGCCCATCTGAACATTCTCTCCGCCAATGCGAAACTTTACCGCGCCCGGCCAAAATCCGCCGGAGGCGGCGACGGTTCATACGTTGATTATCAGATCCCGCCCAAGCTCGCAATCACGACAGACGGAGCCTTTTCCGTCGCCATGCTCTCGCCAAAGCTGCTCGAGTTCACAGCGACTTCCGCCCTTGGGAGAGGGACCATCGTGGCACGGGGGGATGCGTCGGGGCGCATTGCGACAGGCAGTCTGATATTCAGCGGAGAACTCAAAAAACTGACAGAGAAATAGGTCATGGATAATATCAACTCAAGTGAACTTTGATGGATGGTCGCTATGTATGAGCATCATTCCAAACCTCTTCTTCCGCGAAAGTTGTTTTGGCGGCGCGTATTGGGACATGCATTACTGGCTTTTCTTGTTTTGACTGTGTCATTAGGTGTGGGAGTGGCGGGTTACCACGTGACAGAGGGACTTTCATTAATTGATTCCATACTGAACGCATCGATGATATTGGGGGGGATGGGCCCTGTCGATTCAATCAAGACTCAAGGCGGCAAGCTGTTCGCATCTTTTTACTCTTTGTTTTCGGGTATCGTCTTTCTCGGCATCGTGGGAATCATTCTTGCTCCCATAGCTCACCGGATGCTTCACAGGCTCCATTTGTCAG
>JANOGR010000281.1:0-20680 GCA_031406095.1 Ignavibacteriales bacterium | reverse complement strand
TGCCTTGTTCCTCCGCCTTGCGAATAATCCTGTCCATCGTGTGCACCGCTTCCACCGGGTATTTCCCGACCGATGTCTCGGCGCTCAGCATCACCGCGTCAGCACCGTCAAGAACTGCGTTGGCGACGTCATTGGCTTCCGCGCGTGTGGGCCTTGGATTCTCAATCATCGATTCGAGCATCTGGGTCGCGATGATCACGGGCACGCCCGCTTCGTTGCATTTTTTGACGATCATTTTTTGCACAACTGGAACATCCTCAGGGGGCAGCTCCACTCCGAGATCCCCTCGAGCAACCATGACAACGTCGGACTCACCGATGATGGCGTCGATGTCCTCTACTGCTTCCGGCTTTTCGATTTTGGCAACGATCGGGACTCTCTTCCCTTTCTGAACTTCGCGGATAATGACGTCCCGGAGCTGCCGGATGTCGTCCGCCGCCCTAACGAACGACAGAGCAACGTAATCGACATCGTTCTTTAGTCCGAATTTCAAGTCCTCGACGTCTTTGTCCGTATGAGAAGGAACACTGATTTTGACGCCGGGGAGGTTCATTCCCTTTTTGTTGGAAAGCCGTCCCCCGTTCACAATTTTGCAGGTGACATCTTTCTTGGTTTTTGAAACAACCGAGAATTTCATTTTCCCATCATCGACAAGAATAGTGTCTCCGATGTTCACATCAGCCGGCAAACGATCATACGTTGTGGAAACACGATGGCCATCTCCGGAAACGTCCTCGATGGTAAAAGTGAAAAGATCCCCTGTCTTAAGCTCTTCGGCCCCATTTTTCAATATGCCCGTTCTAATTTTCGGACCGCTCAAATCCTGAAGAATGGTAACATATTCTCCCGTCCTGCGACTGGCCTCTTTCACGTGTTCGATAACCTGCATATGCTGGTCGTACGTGCCGTGAGAAAAATTGAGTCTTGCCACATCCATCCCGGCTTCGATGAGCTGAACGAGCACCTCTACGCTTTCGGAGGCGGGGCCGATCGTGCAAATGATCTTGGTACTGCCAAATCCCTGCGGGCGTTTCATCGGGTTGCTTCCTTTATAGTTTTGAGAGCTTCGACAAGTTGAGGCAAAATCTCTCCTGCCTTGCCCAGCAGGGTTTCATCAACGCTTGACGACAAGTCAGTGCGTTCGGTGTTGATTTCGACAACATAGGCGCCGGCAGATTTTGCCCAAAGAGGAAGCGATGCGGCCGGATACACCACCGCCGACGTTCCTACACACAGGAACACGTCACAACGTCTTGCCGCTTCTTCCGCTTCTGCAAACACTTCTTGCGGAAGCAATTCGCCAAACCATACAACGTCCGGACGCAAGAGGCCGTTGCAATGAATGCAGTGAGGCGCCTGTTTTTCTTTTGCTATCATCACATCTTGAGCGTACTTGCCGCACGCAATACAGTAACTGCGCTCGATATTTCCGTGGAGTTCGAGCACATTCCGGCTTCCCGCCCGACGATGCAGGTTGTCGACGTTCTGTGTGACGAGTGTAAATCTCGGAATCACGTCTTCCAATGCCACCAATGCCGTGTGAGCCGCGTTGGGTTGAACATCCTTCATTACCTTCTTGCGATACGAATACCATTCCCAAACCAGGTCAGGGTTTTTTATGAAGGCATCAAAGTTGGCAAGTTCTTCCGGCTTAAACTTTGACCAAAGCCCTTCTGTCCCGCGGAATGTAGGCACTCCGCTTTCAGCAGATATGCCCGCTCCGGTGAGAACGCAGACGGACTTGGCTTGCCGGACATTCGATATCAGTCGAGCAGATGCCTTCATTGTCGCGGAATCAGTTTCAACGTCGTATGAGCGCTCTTCAGAACGACATCTTTATCCATCGGAACCCGGCGATACAGCCCATTGAGCCACAAGCTCGCCTGGTCGGAGTAGTTTTTGTGGAACACCTGTCCCGATTGCCCCGGCGGCGTCACCGCTCTCGTATTGTTGACATCGGACAGGTCGAAAATCTGCCGTGTGGAGGGTCCCACAATGTTCACAAACGGCGCTGCGATCCTGTAATCGCCTTTGTTCACGGTTGAATGCGAACCTCCTACCTGGAAAGGCCCGATGTTGAATATCTTCTTCAGCAAAGAATGCCCTCCAAACACATGAGTGAATTCGACCTTATGCAGTCTTCCCCACTGCCACTCCTTCACATCTCCTCCGAGTGTTCCCTGGAGGTTATTGATCGCATCGAGCAAACTCTTTCTTACGATGTCATCCCGGCTTTCTTTTTCAGGTGTATCGACATTATCGAACCATTCGGAAGAATCTTTCTGCAAGAGTGTCGTGGTAACGATCAACGGAACGCTCGCGAGGGTGTCATAGAGCGCGAGAATTTGACCCCCGAACTCATCGTGAAAAGTGTTGTGAATGGTTTTGAGAAGGAACTCCTGGAATAATGTGGTCGCAACATCCTCCTTCTTCATCTCAAAGGTCCAATTCCGGAAATAGTTGAGGGCGGTCTGAACGCGAAGGTCGGGCACATCACGTCCGTCGAAAGCTCTTAGAATAATGGGAACAAGTTCGCGTGCCTGGGTCGAAAAGTAGTCGAGCTGCATGCGTTGAAAATCATCGGCTGAGAACGTTTCCTGACCCCTCAGAAGCTCTGTTATTCGGGTGATTCTCCATGAAGGTTCCCAGTGAGACGAGACGTGGTATGGAAACGAGTCATCGATAATCTTGTTATTGGCCGTCGCAATATAGCCTTCCGGTGGGTTGAAGACCTGGGGCATGTCGTCAAATGGTACAAATCCTTTCCAATCGTATTCCTGGGTCCAGCCGGGGAACGGCAAGGTCTGACCCTTGCGAGCACGAACGGGCAGCTTGCCCCCTGTGTAGTATCCGATGTTCCCATCCACATCGGCGTACAGGAAGTTCTGTGCGGGTGTCGCGAAGAATTGAAGTCCTTGCTTGAACTCGTCCCAGTTTTTCGCACGATTGATCATGAGAAATGCCTTCGCCTCATTTGAAACCTCATGCCCCACCCATCTCATCGATAACAAATATTCCGAAAATTCAGCGGCGGGCTCGATTCTGTTCACAATCGGCCCACGATGCGTGCTGTAAATCGACAGCACCACGGGCAACCGGTCTTTCACGATGATCGTGTCGACTTCTTCAGTGACGGGCCTCCATTCTGCGCCGAACTTGTACGAGCGGGGGTGCTGAACGGAATCGACTTGTTCGGCATAAAAGTCCTCATCGTCGATCATGGCGTTTGTCACACCCCAGGCAATTCGCCTGTTATGACCGACGACAATAAATGGGTTTCCGGGAATGCTTGCACCTTCCACATCCATTGTGGGCGTTGCGAGGTGGATTTCATACCATCTTCCGGGGGCAAACAGAAGGAGGTGGGGGTCATTGGCCAGCAGCGGTTTACCTGTTGCCGATTTTGCCCCGCTCACCACCCATGCGTTGCTTCCTGTTTGCAGCCCGCCCGCTCCGATGAGACGCCGGTAGGACGTTTCCGCATCGAGCATTTGTTTTCCCAGATGAGCGATTTTCTTGCCCTTGAGTTCTCGAACAATGACGGGGGCGCTATCGGGCCATGCCGGAAAAACTTCCCTCGCTTTCTGCTCACCGAATTTTTCAACAAGCTCACCAAAAAGGATATCTACCCAGCGTGCATAATTCAATTCCCAGGCCATCAAGCGACTGATAACGACAGAGTGCTCAACTCGCCATGGCTCAGGTTCCATATTGAGCATGTCGAATTCCACAGGATAGCGTCCCTTATTCTCTTTGATAAAACTGTTGACTCCGTCTGCGTACGCTTGAAGCGCCTCTCTCGTTTCGCCATCGAGCGCTTCGGCTAAGCGGGCGGAATGTCTCCAGATTCTCAGAGTTCGAAAGAGCCTGTCTGTTTTCAAAGCGGGCTCACCCAGCACCTCGGCCAGACGCCCCATGCCGGCGCGTCGGATGACTTCCATTTGCCACAGGCGATCCTGGGCATGGACAAAGCCTGCAGCAAAAAAAGCATCATGGTCAGACTGAGCAAATATATGAGGCACCCCATATTCATCCCGGAGGATTTCACCTGGAGAATGAATTCCCTCTACGACAACTTCGCCAGAAACCTGAGGAAATGACCTTGTCGCAAGATAATAGCCGAGAATGAGCACAGCGCAGGCTAAGAGAAGCAAAGACACGGCGAGACCAACCAGAAGCTTTTTCTTCGAGGGCAAGAGAGTTATGGCGATTGGAAAAAGAAAAGTCCGTTCAACTGATTATTGAACGGACTCAATGTAAAAAAACTTGGCGGGTGTTGCAAGAAATTCGAGGTTATTCTGACCCCGGAGGTTCTTGCACCTTCCTTGTCTCAGAATCGATACGACAGTGTAACATTCACATTGTTTGTATTGACCCGCTCGCTCGTCCTCGAGGGGTTCGGAATGGATGACAAGTAATAGTTGTCCCTGAAGGTCTTCCACGTTCCGAGCGCGTAGGCAATATTAAGCGTTGTGTTGTCATCAACCATGAGGCCGAGGCCGCTCGTGAAATAGAGCTGGTCGTAGCTGGTGGACCCTTCGTCAGCTTTGTAAGGAGAAGGATTCCAAACGATGCCCCCGCGCAACCGGAGGCCCAGATCCCACAACGTTAACTCAGCCCCGCCACGCAGATTTGTGGTCGGCCTGAAAATTTTCTTGATATCCCGGTTCTCTTTGATGAGGTCAGGATTGTCTGTTTTGAACTCCATTTGGGTCCAGTCGGTGTATTCGGCATCTCCGGAAAGCACGAGCCACTCGCCAAGCTGAAAAGAAGCCCCGCCGCTCAGAACAATCGGCGTCATGATTTTATACTTTGTCGAATTCGAGAAACCGATATCGTAAAAATCTCCGTTGTCAAAGAAGCTTTTCCCGTTATCGGTGAATGTTTCTTCTATTTCGTAAACGGTCGGCGTCCGAACAGCGAGGCCCAGCTTCATAACACCCTGCTTTCTGAACATAAGTCCAAACAAAGCATTGTATCCGCTCAGGTCGCTTTTAATCGTGCTCTCGAACGTAAACCTCGAAAAATCGTTTGGCACTCCTGTGTAGAAGTTTTGGACGTCTGTTTCAGTGAACTCCCTATCGTAGGCATACTTACCCGAAACAACATTGAACGCGGCTCCAACAGCAAGGTTTGGAGCAATATCCATCGCGCCGCCAAACGACCAATGATTCAACCCGCCTCCCTCCCGCACCGTCGCACTCTGCCGGACATTGCCTGTCACAAGAGGAACCAGCATCCCTCTTGCTGTATCGATGTCGGCAAGATACAATTGATACGGGATGTTGCTGTCGAGCAAATCCCGACGATCGTTCGCAGAAAGATTATTGAGATTCGTACCCGGCGTCTGAGATTGAATCATGCTGCTCGTCGGGTTAAAACCCTCGGCCGCAACATTGCTCGTAAAATCGTTGACTCTTCCGTAGCCGAACGCAAATGTCAGGCTTCCTCTCTTCGTTGGAACCGGATACACGAAGCCGAGATTGTTCAAATTCGTCGATGTGATTCGAGAACCGTTGTTCACGCCCAGGAATGTGGCGTCATTTCCAAAACTCTGACCCGACAACCCGACAGAGAATTCATAGCTCCGTATCGATGCCAGGCCGGCCGGATTCCAGAAAAGAGCAGAATAGTCGTTCACAGAGCCAACTGTTGCGTTTCCCATGCCGAGGGATCTCGCACCCACGCTGAGTCCTAATTGAGAGAAACGGAGTGCATCTTCGGCAAACTGGCCGAATGTCACGTGTGCAAGGAGAACGACTGCACCGGCCAACTGAAGTGTTCTTATGTTGTCTTTCTTTTTCATGAGTTCACCTTCTCATTCCACGCTACTTGCGGCCACCCGATCGACTCGACCCGCTCGACCTGTTGCCTCCCCCGCTGCTTCCTCCACCGCTATTTCCCCCGCTTGGTGGTGGACTCGATTGACTTGGCGGCGAGTACGTACGTGCTGGAGGTGTGCCACCGGATGACGGGCCCGAGGGTTCGCGGCCTCTCGTATAGCCACCGCTGCGGCCTCCGTCTCCGGATTTGCGCTCTTCACGACGTGGAACATTTTCTGGTTGCCGGGAGGCCGATCCTCCTGAACGGGTTGTGCCTTCATCCCTTCTCGCCGAAGTGCCCCTTGTCGAGGAGGAACCCGATGACCGGCCATATGTCGGGGATGTTGACCCGTTGCCGGATCGACTTGCTCCGTCGGTCCTAAGTGTCCCGCCGCGGGAAGTTGAGGACGGTGTTTGATAGCTCCCGACGGACGCTGTGCGAGCAGAACCACCATCCCTGCTGCCTCCACTCGTTCTCCTGTTGCCGGAATTGCGCGTGACACCCGATGACGCAAATCCGCCTGAACCGTAATAACCTGAATAACCACCGTAATAATAGTTTGGATAGTAACGCGAATAATAGGAGTAAAACGATGGGAAACGGTAACCGACCCAGGGCGTCCCGCACCACCAAGGGTAATAGTACGAGCTGTAGTAATACCGGTCATAATACCATTGGTCGTAATACCATGGGTCGTAATGAACCCAATTAGAAGACCAGGCTGGATAGTAGTATCGAAAACCTATCGAGTAGCGGGAACGATAGTTATCGCCCTCGTCGTCATAGGCTGGAGCATTATTGTCGGTTGAATCTACCTCTTCTTCCCGATATTCCCGAGAGCGCGAAGCATATCCCCGGTCTTCGTCTTCCGTGACAACCTGTGTGTAGCAACCGGCGAGGAAAAGGAGGGACGAACTTGAGATGAGAAGGGACGGCAGAACGGATCGTAGGACTTTCATGACTTCACCTTTGTTTATGTTGGCAGCCACCATCCTTCAAGATTGGTGCCACTTGAAGCCCCGAAACTTCCTTATTTCAGGCCAAAAACGCCCTTTTTATTATGGAATTGACTGCCTCCTGAACAGTAACCTGTACAATTGGCCTTGAATGTGCACTTGAGAGAACATATCTAAAAAGCTCCGATGTAATCGATGTGGAGCGTCCTATTTCCGACGCTGACATTTTTCTGATTCTTCGTGACGTTTTTCAAGTCAAAACCGATGATGAGCCCCTTTCCCCAGGACCATCGTAATCCGAGGTTCAGGTAGCCTCTGCCTTCGCCTACTGCACTAAGGTAGTTATCGTTGAATGCGAAATCGTACTCCGCCACAATGGAAATATCTGGACCGAGAGTTTTCTCCACGCCGAGGTAGGCGTTCAAGTCGTTGTCTCTATCGTCCTTTTCGAGCGATAGATTCAACCCGCCATGAACGCTCAGATTTCCCATGAATGCATAGTTCTTGCTTGCGGCAACATAGACGCCGGGCGATTTGATTGTATACCGATTGAGCGTGTCAGCCTCGAGAAACGGTTCTTTGCCTTGGGAATCGAACCCGAGTGCGAATGCCGGCATCATCAAAGTTTCATCGAAAAGGCGCAACTTGGCGTTAATGCCCGGCTGGGGGTTCATTCGTATCTTGTTGGGCCCGATGATTTCAGTCCCACCGTAGGAGATCCCAAAGCTGAACTGGTCGAATAATCCAACGGAAACTCCGACGAGGACTCCTCCACTTTGGAAATAGTTGGATAAAATCGCGTAGTGAGCACGCTTCAACATCCCTGCCGTGGGCTTGTCGATCAACATCGTCGGCTCGATTTTCGCCCCTTCTCCGGCGTAACTTTGTGCCACCAAGCTCTCGAAGCTACATATGGCGGCCATGACAGCCGTTGTCAAGATTCT
Source organism: Ignavibacteriales bacterium (assembly GCA_031406095.1). Taxonomy (GTDB): domain Bacteria; phylum Bacteroidota; class Ignavibacteria; order UBA10030; family UBA10030; genus JANOGR01. Next base: position 12,957 of record JANOGR010000281.1, on the reverse strand, counting down.
ATGTATTTTCACTCGGTTCTCCTTGATTGGAAATCAGTGGTTTCCCTATAGATCGTCGTCTCCGAAGACTTTTTTCACTTTGTTCGGGAGCTCGGTTTTCTTATGAGTTTCAACGGGCATTGGAATGATTTTTTGATCTGGCGAAAGTTTTACGAATGTTTTTGGCATGATTCGAAAGCCTTCGACATCACCCTGCATTTCAGCGTCATCAAAAGCCTTTGGAGGCTCTTCAAGTTTGGAAATGATCGCTACGGGTGCGACCTTTTTCGCTACGACATATTGATGAATCTTATTCATCAATTCGGCGCTTTCCTTTGCCAAATCCTCTTCAGAGTATGTCATCACATGATGTTCTCGGACAAAAAACTCTCCGTTGATCATGACATCGCTGACATCCCTGTATGTTGCCTCTGATATCGTTGAGGCCAGCGCAGAAGCTGGTTCACGATGCGCCAACCCCGCAAACCTCGGGCTGGAGCAATCGATGAAGGTCAAGTCGGCCTTCTTGTTTGTTTCAAGTGAGCCAACAGAGTCATGGATTCCCAACGCTTTTGCGGCCTCACACGTCACCATCCTCACGAGGTCTTCTCCATGGAGATTATCGATCCCCTGGCCCGCTGCGATGGAGACAAAAGCGCGGATATTTTCAAAGGGATCGGCAACACCCCAATCGGAGGCGAGCACAACGGAGATGTTGCGCTGGAGGAGTTCCGTGACGGAGGGGTGGTCGGTTCCTTTGAGAAATACAGATCTTGGTGTGAGAATAACACGAGCATTGACGTTCGCGAGCACATCCACATCCCCCGGCTCAAGAGCAGCGAAATGCACAGCAAGAATACTCGACTCGAACAGCCGATGCTCATACAGGAGTTTCACGGTGCTCCGTTGGAAGTTCCTTCTGATATTTTCAAGACCCCTCTTCGTTTCCCCTGAATGAATAATCAACGGAAGCTTCAGGTCGGAGGCGAGCCGCACCGTCGTCTGTAAATTATAGGTCGTAAGATCTTCTTCGGATGGCAAGACCACCGCAAATCTGATGGATGGGTGGATGAGCCTTCGTGCTCTTTCAATCTGGTCGCCGTTGTGGAGACCAATCACGCCCCTCAGGTCCGCCCTTTTCATGGCTTCAAACGCTGCCGTCAGCGGACGGTCGAGGTTGTCAAAGCAGAATTCGGCGATCGAGGTCACTCCGGACTTTAAAGCCGAGAAATAGGCAAGACGGTACACCACCGAGAGATCCTGGACGTCTGCTTGTTGGTAGATATACTCGAATGCTCTCTTTACTTCCTGATTCTTCGACCACTGCACAAGCGGCTTCAGGGCTGTGAAATGCCTGAGAAGAGCCGATTCCCCGTGGCAGTGGGCATCGATAAAACCGGGCACGATGAGCTTGCCGCGGGCGTCAATGACTTCGGCGTTCGGATACAACGATTTGAGCATGTCACCACGGTTGCTCACTTCGGCAACCCGGTCCCCTTTGATCAGGATGGTAAACGCTCCCATGCGCCGCTGCGGGTCGCACGTAACGACTGTGCCGTTCTCGATGATTCGAATGTTTTCGTTCATGACTTCTTCCACACAGTGGTTCCGTCCTTCTTGTCCTCGAGAAGAACGCCGAGTTTTTTCAGGCTTTCCCGTATTCGGTCGGATAACGCGTAGTTCTTGTCTGATTTGGCGGCGTTTCGCAGCTCGATAAAGAGCTGGATCAATTCCGGCTCACTTGCTCCGTTCGGAGAAAGATTCGCTGCAATCCCTAATCCAAGAAAGGCCAATACCTTGTTACCGGCATGTTCAAACAGGTCAAGCGCAGTTATCAAAGACTCCTTCGACACTCCTGCCTCCGACATAAGAGCCTGATTCATGTCTCTCGATAGGTCAAACAGCACCCCCAGTGCTTGCGGCGTGTTGAAATCGTCGTTCATCGCCTCGAGGAATCGTGACCGGTATCCATGGACATCTACCTTCACTGTTCCGGACTTCCCGCTTGTTTCCGCTTTGTTCAACTCGTTCTTGATGTTCGTATACGTGTTGCGAAGTTTTTCCCATCCGGATTTGGCTCCGTCGAGAGCTTCATTGCTGAAGTCGAGCGTGCTTCGATAATGGCTTTGCAGAATGAATAACCGGATAACGAGTGGGTTGTAGTTCTTCACTGCGTCTTTTAACGTCACAAAATTTCCGAGCGACTTGGACATCTTTTGTCCGTTCACGGTCACCAAATTGTTGTGAATCCAGTACTTCGCGAAGGGTTTTCCTGTTGCACCTTCGCTCTGAGCAATCTCGCACTCGTGATGCGGGAACTGGTTGTCCAACCCTCCCCCGTGTATGTCGAACGTTTCGCCGAGGTATTTCATGGACATGGCCGAGCACTCAATATGCCAGCCTGGAAATCCTTCCCCCCACGGGCTCGACCACCGCATGATGTGCTCGGGTTCAGCTTTCTTCCACAAAGCAAAGTCCTCGGGATTCTTTTTCTCCGACCTTACCTGAACCCGCGTGCCTTCCATTGTTTCTTCGAGTGTCCTTCCGGACAACTTTCCATACCCCTCGAATTTATGCACGTCGAAATACACCGACCCGTTCACAACGTACGCGTAACTTTTATCGACCAGCTTCTTTACCATCTCTATCTGTTCGACAATATGTCCAGACGCACGCGGGGAAATGTCCGGGCGCAGGTTGCCGAGGGCGTCCATATCTTCAAAATAGCTTTTCGTGATCGTTTCGGCGACCTGCATCGGGTGGACCTTTTCTATCTTTGACTGCTTGAGCATCCGGTCCTCACCGCTCTCGAGCAAATGGCCAACGTCCGTGATATTCTGGACGTACAGAACACTGTAGCCGAGAGACCGGAGGTAGCGCACAATCACATCGAATGAAATGTAGCTCTTTGCGTGGCCGATGTGAGAATGGCTGTACACGGTCGGGCCGCAGACGTACATGCCCACCGCGCCTTCATGCAGAGGCTTGAATTCCTCTTTTTGCCTGGTCAACGAGTTATAGATTCTCAGTGACATTACTTCAGTCCCATTAATTCTCTCGCACCTTCCAGGCCGGCGTCTGTCACTTCGGCACCGCTCATGAGCTTTGCAACTTCTTCCACGCGCTGCTCGATGTCGAGTTTGCGAAGCCTCGTGAACGTCCGTTTGCCGTCTTCGATTTTTTCCACCACTGCATGAGCATCGGCGAGGCCGGCTATTTGCGGCAAATGCGTAATCGCGATGATCTGATGAAACTGCGACAGGTTCTTCAGGCTCCGCCCCACCGCCTGGGCGACACGACCGCTCACGCCGACGTCGATCTCATCAAAAACGAGCATGGGCAGGCGGTCAGATTTTGCCAGAATAGATTTCAGAGCCAGCATCACTCTGGAGATTTCTCCGCCCGAGGCCACTTCGGCGAGCGGCTTCAAGTCTTCGCCGACATTTGTCGAGAGGTGAAACTCGGTGAAATCGATACCCTTCGCCGTCGCTTCAAAGAATTCGCGGCCCAGTTTGACAAAAGCTTCTGACGGTGCCCCGTTGGATTTTCCAACAACCCGGTTCTCGATCACAACATCAAAACGACCGTTGGCAATTCCCAGCTTCGCGAGTTCCGCGACCACTGACTTGTTGACTTTGGGCACAAGGTCTCGCCGCTTCGTCGAGAGCCTTTCGGCAGCCCTCGAACACTCTGTTCGCACTGCCTCAATCTGTTCACCGAGCTTCGTGAGCTCGCTCTCGAAGTTCTCCGCAATCGTAAACTCTTCCCCGATACGTTTCCTGTGCTCCAGGAGGGCATCGACCGACCCGCCGTACTTTTTTTTCAGCAAAGAAAGCTGGCCCAGCCGCTCGCGAAGATGCTCCAGGCGTTCGGGTTTAAACTCGATTTGAGAATTGTATTTCTGGACAAACTTCGTCAACTCATCGACAATGGCGACGGCAGATCCGCATTCATTCTTCGCCTCCTCGAACGACATGTCGATTTCCGCAAGGTCTTCAATTTGGTTCCTTGCTTTGACCAATTGGTCATAGACCGCCTGCTCTCCTTCATACAACGCGTTGTACAGCTGGGTGGTAGCTTCATAGAGTTTCTCAGAGTTCTCCAGAATCCTGAGCTCAGCTTCCAGTTGATCTTCTTCGGATACTTGCGGGTTCACCGCATCGATTTCCTTGATCTGGAACTCATAAAGATCCCGTTTCTCCTTGAGTTCTCGTTCTCTGCGCTTCAATTCTTCGAGCTTCGCAAACAGCACACCCAGGCTTCGAAAAGACTTCTGGTACTCTGCAACGAGACCTTCCAGGCCTCCGAAGTCATCGAGCAAATCCAAATGAGTTTCTTTGCGGAGCAGCGATTGATGCTCGTGCTGGCCGTGGAGGTCCACCAACAATTCGCCGATTTGCTTCATGACATTCAGAGGAATCGGGGAATCGTTTGCGAAACATCGGGTTTGACCTTTAATGGATACCTCCCGGCGGAGGATCATTTCGTCCGGGGAATCTATATCGAGCATCTTGAGGAGGGAATGGAGCTTCTTATTTCCGGCAACACCGAAGACGCCTTCCACGACGGCTTTTTCTGACCCTTTGCGAACAGCTTCCGAACTCGCCCGGCTGCCGAGAATAAGGCCCAGCGCGTCGATGAGAATCGACTTACCGGCTCCGGTTTCGCCCGTCAGAATGTTCAGGCCGCTCTCGAATTCCGCGTGTACTTCTTCGATCAGGGCGTAATTCTTGATGTAGAGAGACTTGAGCATCTCGTGAGTTCAATGTAAGGAAAAAAAGTGGAAATTCCACGAAGCAGGTCTGCGTGGCTTGCAGAGGCTGGGTTCAGTTCAGTGACGCGGGATCGATGGCGGGAACCTCAAAGAAGTTCAGCTCGGGGATGTCGCCAATTACACCATGGTAGTACGCATATCGTAAGAACTCGGAGATGCCTTCTTGCTCAGCATCATTCAGCTCATAAGAAAAAGCAGAAAGGTAGGCTTTACAGACGTCTCGACTCAACTTCAGTTCAAGCGCCGAATCCTCAGCAATCGCATCAAGAAGGGTCAGACCTTTGCGTTTGGCCTGAGCAAGCGCATGCAAATCGGCATAAGGTAAAGACTCATTGTGTGAGACCCAGAATCCGTGAACATAGGGAAGATTCGTCAGATCGTTCCATTCTTCGACCAAATCGAGGGCGAATCGATCCGGGCCAATGGAAGGAGCGAGATTGACAACAAGGGCGGCGTCGGCTTTGTTGAGCATGGCTTCGACATCGGGCAGCATGGCAAGAAACTGGATAGTTCCTTCCTGGGCCGCGAGATTTTTGAACTTTTCGGTCAGAATGATTTTCGCCAGAATGATCTCGGATGTTACGCGGATGTCCACGGCGACCCGGCGGACACTGGTGATATCGGAATTCATGAAAAGCTGAATCGTCCCAGTTCTATTCCTTGAGGAAACGCCGATACCCGGCACGATGCAGTATTCCCCTCCGTGTCTGGCATAATCGATGGGAGACAAAAAAGCGCAACGAGTGTTCTCGTCGCGCTTGCTGAGTTTCAGTGCATTTTGCGCAGGAATGTCCGTATGAAGGTCAAACGGCGAAGTTGAACCGGACAATCCCTGCAGGAGAGGTTTCAGGTAGAGGGCTTCGGAGACAGCGAGTGCTGTCCTGGACATCACGCTCTCGTCTTTTGCGCCACAGCTTTGGAAGCCAGCTGTCGCAGGTAATACAGTTTTGCGCGACGGACCTTGCCAGCTTTCATCTTCTCTATTTTCGCAATTCGGGGCGAATGGAGAGGGAAAATCCTCTCGACGCCGACACCGTCGGAGATTTTTCGTACCGTGAATGTCGCGTTCAACCCGCCTCCCCGTCTCGCAATAACGATCCCCTGGAACTCCTGGACTCGTTCCTTTTCACCCTCCTTCACTTTGACGTGAACATTCACGGTGTCACCCGGGCGAAAATCGGGGATTTCCTTTTTCAGTTGCATTGCTTCGACGAGCTTCAGCTTATCCATTGTCTTTCTCCATCCAGTTCTGTTTCAAGCGTGATGTTCCTGTATCAAATCACTTCTTCGTGACTTCGTTCTTTCCAACCGTTGCTGTTCACGCCACCGCTCGATCTCTTTGTGATCGCCGGACAGCAGGACCTCGGGCACTTTCATGCCCCGGAAATCGGGCGGCTTGGTGTATTGGGGCGATCCCAACAGGCCATCCTGAAAAGAATCGGAGAGCGCCGATTCCCCATCATTCAAGACCCCTGGGATCAACCGTGCGATCGCGTCCACGACCACAGCGGCGGCAAGTTCTCCTCCCGTGAGCACATAATCGCCAATCGAGATCTCTCGGGTCACGAGCGCTTCCCTCACCCGCTCATCTACCCCCTTGTAGTGCCCGCAGATAAGGATCAGATTTTTTCGAAGCGAAAGCTCGTTGGCCGTCTGCTGTGTAAACTGTTCCCCGTCTGCCGTCAATAGGATAACCTCATCGTATGCGCGTTGTTTTGTCAGCCCTTCGACACACTCAAAAATCGGCTCGGGTTTGAGAATCATGCCCGCACCTCCGCCGTACGGCGTGTCGTCAATTGTCTTGTGCTTGTCGTGCGTACAGTCCCGGAGGTCGTGAAGGAAAAGGCTGACAATGCCTTTCCCCTGGGCCCTTTTGAGGATGCTTTCCTGAAAAGGACTTTCGAGCAGTTTCGGAATTCCGGTGACGATGTCAATGCGCATTGAGTTCAATGAGACCTTCGATGTCTTCAATCACAACAATCTGCCGACCCAAATCCACGTTTTTAATGATCGCTTTTACAGCAGGGATGAGAACCTCTACGGTCCCTTTTCGCACAACCCAGATGTCGTTTGCGGGGAGTTTCCACACGCCCTCAATCTTTCCTATTTCTCTTCCTTTTGACGTCGTGACTAATAATCCTATGATTTCATGGGCGTAGAAGGACCCTTCCCGTGGTTTGACCGAATCTTTGTTTTCAACGAACAGGAAGTTCTCAAGTAATGCTTCGGCCTCAGAGCGGTCAGAGATTCCTTTGAACTTCACAACGGCCGATTTCGAATCAACCCTGACTGACTCGACGGTGCATTCACGTATTGGCTCTCTCATTCCCACCCACACAGTTTTCAACCGTTTGAACCTGCTCAGATCGTCCGTCAGCGGAATCACCTTCACTTCTCCCTTCAGCCCCACACACTTCACAACTTGTCCAACTGTAATTCGATCATTCATGACGTACGACGACAGCGCAAATTCCCTCACACCTCAAACTTTTTCGTTATGCCGCAGGGGGAGCCGGCTGTTCCGGCGTGGCCGCCGCTTCCTTCTTTTCTGCGTTCTTCGGCTCCTTCTTCTTCCGCTCTGCCCTTCGCGCCCGGCGATCTGATTCCCGCTTCGGCCGGTCGACTTGCTGCATTTGCCATCGCTCCGTTACTGCCTTTACGACTGTTTCATCCTTCCCCTGCCGTATCAGCGTCCAGCGCAACCAGAAACCTGTTCGACGCAACAACGACCGGACGGTGTCCGAAGGCTGAGCACCCTTCTTCAGCCAGTACTCAACACGATCCTCTTTCACAAGAATTTTTGCCGGGGTGGCATGAGGATCGTAGTGGCCGACAGCCTCGATGAAACGTCCGTTGCGGGGCGACCGCATATCGGCGGCAACGACCTTGTAAATCGGATGTTTCTTTTTCCCTTCCCTGCGCAATCTGAGTCTAACCACGATATGAACTCCTCTCGATTATGTTTTCTTTTTATTCAAACTTAGTTCAAAGGGAATCGCATGCCTTGAAGAGAACGCCGCATGTTTCCCTTGCTGAATTTCTTCATCATTTTTTGCATTTCATCGAACTGCTTGAGCAGCCTGTTGATTTCCTGGATCGTCGTTCCGCTACCTTCAACGATTCGTTTTCGACGGCTCCCGTTGATGATGGACGGACGGGCTCGTTCTTTTTTTGTCATCGATTGAATGATCGCTTCAACACGCACAAGTTGCTTCTCGTCGACATTGACATTCCCCTGGATCCGGTTCATCCCCGGGATCATCGCAAGCACATCGCTCACTGGCCCCATTTTCTTGAACTGGCGCAGCTGGTCGAGAAAATCGTCAAACGTGAGCTGCGCAGTGCGGATTTTCTGGCCAATCTCGACCGCTTTTTTCTCGTCGAACTGCTGCTGGGCTTTTTCGACGAGTGTGACGATATCGCCCATTCCCAGAATCCGTGAAGCGATACGGTCCGGATAAAACGGCTCGAGGGCGTCCAGTTTTTCACCCACACCGATGAATTTGATCGGTTTCTGGACGACAGCCCGAATGGATAAAGCGGCGCCACCGCGACTATCTCCGTCCATTTTTGTGAGAACGACACCGTCGAAACTCAACCGTTCGTTGAATGCCTTCGCGGTATTCACCGCGTCCTGGCCGGTCATTGCATCGACGACAAACAGAATCTCGTGAGGCTGCGTCTTCTCCTTGATGCTTGCCACCTCCGCCATCATCTCCTCGTCGACGTGGAGTCTCCCGGCCGTGTCGATAATGACAGTATCCCGGACATTCTTTCTCGCGAAATCCAGAGAGTCGATGGCAATATTCAGAGCGCTTTGCGCCCTGTCTGAGAAAACCGGCGTATCAATCTGCTTTCCGAGCGCAATCAACTGGTCAATCGCAGCCGGTCGATGGGTGTCTGCCGCCACGAGCAGCGGAAGTCTGCCTTTTCCTTTCAGGAAGCTCGCCAGCTTGGCTGCGAACGTCGTTTTCCCGGAGCCTTGCAATCCAGCAACCAGGATAACCGTAGGCGGAACGTTGGACGACGCTACGTCGGCTTTGGACTGTCCCAGCAACTGCACCATTTCATCAAAGATGATCTTGATGATCTGCTGCCCGGGTGTAATGCTCGAGAGAACCTCTTGCCCGACAGCCCTTTTCTGAACATCCTCGATGAATTGCTTTGCGACCTTGTAGTTGACATCGGCATCTAAAAGAACGCTGCGGACTTCCCGGAGCGACTCGGCGACATTTTCTTCGCTGATTTTGCCCTGTCCGCGGAGCTTCTTAAAAACAACTTCCAGTTTCTGGGTTATACTCTCAAACATCTCCGAAATCCCCTCTTGAAAGCAAAACTTCCGAAGTCTCTCATCTCAGCCGATCAAAGACTCCGGAAGTTCTGACTGGTTTCTGTACCTAAAATTAGCGAAAAAACGGGGGGAAATCAAGCCATTTCCAAACTCCTAACCCGCTTTTTTCAGAGCCTCTGCACCGCCTACGATTTCCAGCAATTCTTTTGTAATTGAGGCTTGTCGGGCTTTGTTGTAGGAAAGCGAGAGGTCACGAATGAGCTCGCTCGCATTCGTCGTGGCATTGTCCATCGCGGACATTCGTGCACCCTGCTCGGCGGCGTTCGACTCCAGCAAAATCCGCCACATTTGAAAGTTCAAATGTCTGGGAAGCAAAGCGTTAATGATTTCGCCGCTCGAAGGCTCGTAAATATATTCGACTTGAGAAAGTGATTTGCCACCGTCAGGTTTCTTGATGTCTTCCGGCGGAATCGGGAGTAACTGCTCAACCACAATCCTCTGTTGAATGACTGATTTGAACTCGTTGTAGATGACTTCCACTTTGTCGAAATCGCCTTTCAAGTAGCCCTCGGAGATTTCCTGGACGATTGTGCGGGCATGGTTGAAATCCAGAGCCTGGTAAATACCGACGTGCTTGGAGTGCAGTTCGTAGTCTTTCTTGTTGAAGTAATCGAAGCCCTTTTTCCCGACCATGATGAGCTGGAAGGAGTGGAGTTGTTCCACCAGGTGGCCGTAGTTTTTTTTGATGTGGTCGAGGGCTGTTTTGACAATGTTGCTGTTAAAGGCGCCGCAAAGACCCCGGTCTGCCGTAACGACAATCACCGCGACTCTCTTAACTTCCCGAGTTTGCAGGAGCGGGTTGAGCTGCGAGTCTATTTTTGTCACAAGATGGCGAAGAAGCTCGTTCATTTTCCGCGCATAGGGCCGGGCTGCAACAATAGCTTCCTGCGCACGGCGAAGTTTTGCGGCCGCGACCATTTTCATGGCTTTCGTGATTTTCTGAGTGTTTTTGACGCCGGAGATGCGCCGCCGTATTTCGCGTAAAGTTGCCACGTTACTTCGAAGTCACCTTAAACCTCCCGACAAAGTCCCTAGCCATGGAATGTAGCTTTTCCTGGATTTCTTTCGTCAGGTCCTTCTGCTCGGCAATGGCTGAAAGAACGTCTGGGTGTTTCATGTCCATCATGTCAAGGAATTCACGCTCAAACCGCTGCACATCCTCAAGAGGTATCTCGTCGAGATAGCCGTTTGTGCCGAGGAAAATACTGATGACTTGTTTTTCCACCGCGAGCGGAACGTACTGTCCCTGTTTGAGGAGCTCAACGAGTCGCGACCCGCGTCTCAATGCCTGCTGCGTGGATTTGTCGAGGTCGGAGCCAAACTTTGCGAAGGCTTCGAGCTCCCGGTATTGGGCCAGGTCGAGGCGCAGGCGGCCGGCTACTCGCTTCATCGCCTTAATCTGTGCATTCCCGCCGACGCGCGAAACCGAGATACCAACGTTAATGGCCGGACGCACGCCGGAGTTGAACAGACCGGGCTCGAGATAAATCTGGCCGTCGGTGATGGAAATAACGTTGGTAGGAATATAGGCGGAAACGTCTCCGGCCTGCGTTTCGATAATGGGCAATGCGGTCAGGCTTCCACCGCCAAGCTCTTCGCTCAGTTTCGAAGCCCGCTCGAGCAGTCGCGAGTGCAGGTAGAACACGTCTCCCGGATACGCCTCACGACCCGGCGGACGCCGAAGGAGTAACGACATTTGGCGATACGCCTGCGCATGCTTGGAGAGGTCATCATAAACAACGAGCGCATGGCGGCCGCTGTCCCGAAAATACTCGCCAAGCGTAGCACCCGCATACGGCGCAATAAACTGCATTGGCGCTGAATCGCTCGCGCCTGCCTGAATCACGGTTGTGAACTCCATCGCTCCCTGTTCATGCAGTTTCGCGACAACTTGAGCAACCGTCGAACCTTTTTGGCCCACAGCCACATAGATACAAAAAACGGGTTTGACGCCTTCCTTGCGCGCTTTCTCCGTGTGTGTGTGCTTCTGGTTGATAATCGCGTCGATGGCGACCGCGGTTTTTCCCGTTTGCCGGTCGCCGATGATCAACTCTCGTTGTCCACGGCCAATGGGAATCATGCCGTCGACGGCTTTGATGCCCGTTTGCACAGGCTCTTTCACCGGTTGACGTTGGATCACCCCCAGCGCTTTTCGTTCCAGGGGCAGGAACTTCTCCGTTTTAATCGGACCTTTGCCGTCGATCGGCTCACCGAGCGGCGTGATGACGCGGCCCAACATTTGCTCGCCCACCGGCATGGAGGAAACTCTTCCCGTGCGCTTCACCATGTCGCCTTCCTTGATATGCGAGCTTTCTCCAAAAATAACGCACCCCACGTTATCTTCCTCGAGGTTGAGCACCATGCCAAACACATTGCCCGGGAATTCCACGAGCTCGTTCGCCATGACCTTGGAAAGGCCGTAGACGCGTGCGATGCCGTCGCCTATCTGCAGAACGGTGCCGACATCGTAAACGTCGACTTCCTTTTCAAACCCGGAAAGCTGTTTCCGTAGTATCGCTGAAACTTCGTCTGGTCTTATTTCTGCCATAAATTCCTCTGAGTTTTCTAGTTTTGAGCCGGTCCCTCAGCAAATCGCTCGCGCAAAAGCTCAAGTTGTCTCTTAACGCTCCCGTCGTACACGGTGTCCCCAACCTTCGCGATGAATCCGCCTCTCAGCTGTTTATCCAGGCTGAACGAAATCTGAACTTTTTTCTTAGTGTATCCCTCGAACCGTTTTTGGATTTCCGCACTCTGGGCTTTCACGAGCTCCACGGCTGCCTTTACCTCGACAGTCACGATCCCGAGTCGCTCGTCCCTTAAGACAAAAAATTGTTTGATAACCTGTTGCAAAATATCTTCGCGTCTTTTTTCAGCGAGAAAATTGAGGAATTCCAGAGAGACCGCATGAATGGTTTTGCCGAAGAGCTGATTGTTGATCTCTTTCTTCTTTTCCTTGTTGATGACAGGACTCTTGAGGAAAACGAGAAATTCCCTTGATTCGGCTGCTGTTTTCCGCAGCACCTCGAAGTCCTGAGCTACGCGTTCCACCAGCTTCCGTTCTTCCGCCAGGCCCATGATCGCCTGGGCATAGCGTTGAGCGACTCGAATATTCGCCATTGCTAATTCTTCGGCATTTGGTTAAGAAAGCTGTCGATCATCTTCTTTTGTCTCTGGGCGTCGAGCGTTTCATCCAGGATCTTTTCCGCTGCCTTGATAGCAAGATCTGCCACTTCGGACCTCAGTTGGTGCTTGGCTGCTTCGAGGTTCCGCTGAATCTCTTCACTGGCGCGCTGGAGTTCCAACTGCCCCTGAAGTCTCGCCTTGTTGACGATGTCTTCCCTCATCTTCTCGCCCAGGGATTTCGCCTCCCGCATCATTTTCTGATATTCCTCCTCTGCACGGGCCATGTTTTTTTCGTTTTGTTTCAAAAGCTCTGCTGCTTCGGCCCTCGCCTTATCCGCCTGCTCCAATGCGCCCCGGATCTTTTCCTCCCGTTCCGTCAACGCTTGCAGGATCGGTTTCCATGCAAACCGCTTCAGCACGATGACAAGCAGGACGAAAACGACCGTCGTCCAGATGCTCAAACCCGGATTGATGTCAAACATGGATGTTTCTCTTTATTTACTTCAGTGCAAGCAGAATGCAGATAGCCAGAGCGAAGAACGTTGCGCCTTCGATGAGTGCCGCCGCAATAATCATCGAAGTTCGAACTGCGCCGGCGACCTCTGGTTGACGGCCGCTTGCTTCCATCGCCGCCGATGCGAGCTTCCCGATTCCATACGCGGCTCCAAGAATGACAAGTCCCGAGCCAAAACCGGCTGCGAGGTACGCCATTGCGTTTGCTGATTCCATG
>JANOGR010000274.1:0-3463 GCA_031406095.1 Ignavibacteriales bacterium | reverse complement strand
CTCGCTGTCTTCGTTGTCCAAAGGCATGCGACAAAAACTCGAGCTCGTGCTGGCGTTCCTCGGCGCGCCCCAGATCGTGTTTCTCGACGAGCCGACAGCCTCACTCGACCCGCCCTCGGTGTTTGAACTCCGGGATTTCATGGAACAAAGGAAGAAAACAGGTGTCACGGTCTTCTTCAGCTCGCACAACCTTACCGAAGTGGAAAACGTCTGCGACCGTGTGCTCTTTATTTCCGACGGTATCATCGTAGCCGATTATGATATGAAAAAGCGGAAGCGTGGATTCCTCGAAAAGGCCTTCCGTACACACCTTGTAGAAAGAGCGGCGTCGTGACCCCGGCATTTCTCAAATTGTGCTGGATTGAATTTCGACGACAGTGGACGACCACGGCATTCGTCACGCCTCTCTTGTTTCTCATTGTCGGTTCTTTTATCGTTTTCATTCCTTCTCCCTACATCCGGGAATTCAATGTCGGTGAAAAGTTGTTCGGGCTCATGAGTTTTCTCGTCCCGGTTGCGAGCGCCTTTTTTTGCGTCGGCCTGGTGCACAACGATGTAAAAGACGGCTGGCTTCGAACGCTTCTTGTCCGGGCCATCCGACGCGAAGAATACCTTCTTGCAAGGTCCCTGTCAATGCTGGCATCCGTTTGGGCGACAGTGACCTTCGCCGGAACATTACCGCTTCTTGCCGGCGTCATCTTTACGAAGCTGCCGGTGAATTTTCAGCCGGGCGAAGTGTTGGCGTTGTATGGCCTGTTTTTGGGAATAAGCCTGTTATACATCTCAATTTTGTCCTTCTTTTCCTGCTGGCTGCCCGGAGTGGTGAATGTTGTGGCGTTGATGGCGTGGTGGTTTATTGCGACCGCAGGTCATGCGTACACGACTTTCTTCCTCTGGGATTCTCCGTGGGCTGTATTCGCAGACCAGTTTCTATTTCCCAACGGTTTTTTTGATGCAGTCGATGCGGTTCGAAACAACACTCATGCTCCGTATATAGAAGTCCTCTGGGGAACGGCCTCTTTGGCGTTCTTCTGGAGTTTGTCATTTTGGAGTGTCAATCGCATTCAAGTGGATAAAGGTTCGGAATAATGCACCAACGCCAGAATCTTTTTGCTAAAGGTGCGGTCATCATATGTGCCGTTTTTTTTGTCGGTTCGCTCGCCGTAGATTATTGGCCTTCCGGCTCTTCGTTGACGTGGCTCGGCCTCGACGAAGCACAACTTTCGGCAGGCTCAAGCAACAGACCCGTTTTTCTCGACATCTATGCCGAGTGGTGTCCCCCGTGCAAACAAATGGACCGCTTTGTGTTTCCGGATGATTCCGTGCAAGATCTGCTTACGAGAAAATTCACGCTGGCAAAGATCAACTTGGACGACCCTGTCTGGGGTGACAGTGTGAAGAAACGGTTCCAGGTCCGGGCAATCCCGACATACATTGTTCTGTCGCCGAGCGGTCGTGAACTTAAACGCCACGTCGGATTCTTCGAAAAATCCGCCTTCATCCGATGGCTGGGGGATTCTCACCTGTTGATTCTATCCTGGCTCGGTTTTGAGAAAGCCAGAGCGCAGGCTGAGTTCCTGGACAAGCGCCTTCTCGTGCTTGTTACAGCCAACAGTGAGAGCTTTGAAAAATTGAACTCTTTGATCGACATTCCGGAGGCCCGCCGAATCATAGACTCAGCGTTTGTGCCCACCGTCCTCACCCGGACGAACAAATCGGACGAAGGATTCATTGCTCAACTCGGTGCCGCAAAAACACGGATGGATGAAATCATCGTGCTCGAGGGAGAGAAAGAGATTGGACGATTTGTCATCTCGCCTGACATGTATTTTAATGAGAACAGATTTCTGCAAAAACTCTCTGAAGTCAGTGTGGATCCCGGGACACTTCGTGGAAGAGTCCCACCACGGAGGCGGATCAGCTTGAGCTCTTCGCAATGAAAATCTCGCCCAACCAGAGAATTCGAATCCTCATCGTAGCCGCTCTTCTTGTCGGATGGTTCGTCGTTGTCTTCCTGAGGTCCGGAACCGCCTGGGGCTGATGCGCCTCCTGTTATGGCTCATTCCTCAGAATCCCAACGCTTGACTTCGCTTGATGTCTTTCGCGGGGCAACCATTGCAGGCATGAACCTCGTCAACAACCCCGGCGATTGGGGAAACATCTACGCCCCTTTCAAGCATGCATCCTGGAACGGCTGGACGTACACCGACACGATTTTTCCGTTTTTCCTCTGGATCGTCGGCGTCGCGATAACGCTTTCGTTTGCAAAACGAGTGGAGCGGGGGGATGACAGAGGAAAACTATTCAAGCACGTGGCGGTTCGTTCTGCCGTCATTTTTGCCGTGGGATTATTCCTTTCCGGGTTTCCGTTTGGACTCGCTTTTGGCCATCATTTCTCATTCGCTGGAATACGCATTCCCGGCGTTCTCCAACGAATCGCCGTTTGCTACCTTGCCGCAAGTGCCATTTACCTGACAACGGGGATTGCAGGCCAGGTACGTTGGCTGGTGTCATTGCTCGGTGTCTACTGGCTTGCCATGAAGCTTATTCCCGTTCCGGGGTTTGGACCCGGTATTTGGGAGCCGATGGGCAACCTTTGCGGGTATATCGATTCGACACTTCTGGCAGGTCACACGTGGGGTGGAGCGCCGGCTCCCGGTTTCGACCCAGAAGGAATTTTCAGCACGCTTCCTGCTATAGCCACCACCTTGTTCGGCATCTTGACAGGTCATTTTCTTCGAGTGAACCTCGGTCGCGAAGAGAGAACGGCGTGGATGTTCACGGTCGGATGCATCGTTCTTCTTGTCGGACTCGTCATGGATAATTGGCTTCCGATCAACAAAAACCTTTGGACGAGCTCTTACACGGTCTTTATGGCGGGGCTTGCGCTCATGTGTTTCGCCTGTTGTCACTGGCTGATCGATATCAAAGGTTACAAGAAGTGGTCGAAGCCGTTCGAAATCTACGGGTTGAACGCCTTAGCGATGTTCGTGCTTGCAGGCCTTATCGGCCGTCTAACAACCGTCGTCAAATGGATACAAACGGACGGGACCACGATTTCGCTCAAGACCTTTTATTACAAAAATCTTTTCCTCTCCTGGGCCGATCCCATCACCGCATCTCTCCTGCATTCGTTGTTCTTTGTCATGGTGCTTTATGGCATTGCCTACGTGATGTATAACAGAAAATGGTTTGTCAAAATCTGACGATGGAGTCCGTGGAAACTGAATCGGTTCGCCAGCAAAAGTTCGCCATAAGGCTCTCCCTTGCCGTCGGGCTGATGATGCTCGCGGGAAAATCGTATGCCGCCGCCATCACCGGATCGGCTGCCATCCTCTCCGACGCAGCGGAGTCTGTGGTCCATATCGTTGCCGTGAGTTTTGCCGCGTTCAGTTTGTCTTTCTGCTTCAAGCCCGCCGACGTGAGCCATCCCTACGGACACGAAAAAATCAGCTTCTTTTCT
>JANOGR010000259.1:0-3496 GCA_031406095.1 Ignavibacteriales bacterium | reverse complement strand
GTCAGGACGGCGTAACGCGCGTCCTTTACAAAATGATTGAAGGAGCGTTAGCGCGCGGCCATAAGGCCATTGCGGTCACCGCGACGCTTCCTGCCGGTGAGCCGTTGATCCCCATGTTCAAAGTCCCGTCCGTCGTGCTGCCTTTGCAAAGAAATTATCGCATCGCTGTCCCGGGATACACCATGTTTGAAAAATATCTTGAAGAATTTCGGCCGGATATCCTTCACGTGAACAGCCCTTGTACGCTTGGTTTTGGGGCCGTGAAGTATGCACGGGAATTCAACGTGCCGGTCGTGGCGACATACCACACGCATTTCCCGACATATCCGAGGTATTACAACTTGACGAAACTCGAAGCTATCACGTGGAGATTGATGCGTCGCCTGTACAATAACATGGACCACACGTTTGTTCCCGCGAAACCCATTGTCGATGAGCTTGCCGAGCACGGAGTTCATGGTCTGCAATACTTGCCGAACGGCGTGGACACGAGTGTGTTCAACCCCGGCAACAGGTCTGAACAATGGCGAAGCCGGTTCGGCAATGGGGAAAAACCGATTATTCTCTTCGTAAGCCGTTTGGTGTGGGAAAAAGATCTGGCCGTTCTGGCAGATATGTACCGCATCTTACGGACACGAAGAGATGATTTTGAGATGGTCATCGTGGGTGACGGCCACGCCCGCGAAGAATTTCAGGAAATGATGCCGGGAGCGCATTTCCTCGGTTATCAAACGGGGAAGCCCCTGGCGGAGAGCTTTGCTTCGGCCGACATCTTCGTGTTTCCGTCGACGACCGAAACGTTCGGTTTAGTGACGCTCGAGGCGATGGCTTCCGGGCTCGCACCCGTTGCGGCAAAGGTGGGAGGCGCTGTCGAACTGATCGAAGAGAATAAATCCGGATTGTTTGCCGAGCCGTTGAATGCGGAAGACCTTGCCCACAAAACGGAGCAACTGCTGGAGCATCCCATCCTGCGGACCGCTGTCGCGCACAACGCTCTTCGCAGGGCTCAACGATACGAATGGACACGAATCCTTGACCAACTCTTTGCCAGCTACGCCGACGTCATTTCGAAGTTCAGGCAAAAGCGCATTGCAGCCTAGTCTGGCTTCCACTCAGCCGCCCCACGTCATGGGGCAACCTCATCTTTTTCCCGCCGAACGCCCATTCAGAGTTGCTCATATCTCAGACCCCCATCTGAGCAGACAATTCTATCGTGAGCATATCAAGTCCTTCAAGCTGTTGCTCCGGTCGATTCTCGAAATGGAATACGACCATGTGAAAATAACGGGCGATATCGTAAGCACGGCCGACCCGGATGACTAAGATCTGGCCCGGGAGATTCTGGCAAACATGGGTTTACTCGACAGCCGGCGTCTCACCGTCGTCCCTGGTAATCACGATGTGTTCGGCGGTCCACATCGCGCCATCGATGTGCTGAGTTTTCCCCAGCATATCCGCAGCGTCAATTACAAGGAAAATCTCGAACTATTCGGCGAGGCATTCGCGGAGACATTCGAACATACGGAACTGCTGGATGAGCATGAAATGTATCCGTATCTGAAAAGAATCGGGCCATTCGTGCTCATTGCGCTCAATTCGGTTCCTCCGTGGTCTTTATGGAAAAACCCTCTGGGGACGAACGGCATGCTCGGGGAACAACAGGTGAAAGCGCTTGCAACGTTGATGCTGGGGCGCGAGTTGGATGGCCTGATTCCCATTGTCGTAATGCATCACCACATGAACGACCTCAACGACGAGTCGACCGAGAACGGGTTCTGGAAAAAGGTTGAATCCAACACGATGAGAATGAAAGGAAGGCGAAGGCTGATAAGGGTTTTTCAGCAATTGGACGTACGCTTCATTCTTCACGGCCACATCCACCGGAACGAAATTTACGAGCGGGGTGGGATCCATATTGCCAACGGGGCGGGGGCTGTGTGCGACGACCCCATCAAGTTCCTGAAGATTAACGAATTGATCTCGGAAGACGGTCTCGTCCGGCTTCGCACTCATCAGCTTCCGATCCCTTACCAGGTTTCAACGATGGCACGCTCATTCCACAAGTTTAAAAGGCCGATACCAGCTGTCGAGCCTGTGAAATAAAGACAAATTCAGGAGATCTGCCATGATCGAAGACCGGGCCGCATTGCCAAATGTTCCCGAGGTCCACATCGGCCAGAATATTCTCAGCCATATCCAAAGTCTGAATGTGCATGAATCCCAGCGCATTGCCGTGTTCGACCTGGATAACACCCTTCTTGTCGGAGATATCGGCGATGCGGTGCTTGCGAAGCTCGTTGTTTCCGAAGAAGTGGACAAGCATCATTGGAGGGAGTATCGAGACCTTCTGGGCACAGACCGGGCCGAGGCATGTCGGAAAGCCATCAGTGCAATGGCTGGCCTTCCTCTCAAAACACTTGTGCGAACAACCCTGTGGGTATTGAACGAAGAATCCACGGATGTTACCATCGATGGATTCCCCGTTGCCATACCAAGGCCACACACGGGAATGCGGTCTTTGGTCCAATCCCTTCTCCAATTGAACTATCAAGTTCATGTTATCACAGCGAGCAACCAGGTTTCCAGCCAAATAGCCGGGTCGCAGCTGTTCGGAATACCCGAAGAGAATATTCATGGCGTGCGGTCGCGTGTCGTTGTCGACGCCTTGACGGGAGAGCTCATTCCTCCGATTCCAATCGGTCAAGGCAAAATTGACACATACGCAAAATTCGTAGGAGATTCTCCACCGTTGATCGTAGCGGGGGACAGTCCGATGGAGATTCCTCTGATGCAGATGGTTCCGTCCTCGGGAATTTGCATCTGGGTGGGAGAAAGCAGGGTCATTTCTGAGATCGCACGGGGAAAGCTCGGTCGCCCGCAGGGATTCTATTTCGTGCAGCGGCCCTCCAGCGTGACCTCAGAGTTCCAGGAAGAGCGTGCTTACATATGAGCTGCAGCTCAAAACCGTTTCATGTGCGGAGTTTTTTAGCGAAATCAAATGGTGCGGGGATGTTGGGATGACGCGTTGAACGGCGAACGGAACGTACACATCGATGCGTTCAGGTGAGCGATCTGAAAAGAACTTGTTGGCAAACGTCAGCGTCACCCGGCGTTCGGATTCGAACGTCAGAGAAACAGAAACCTCGCCAAAGGACGTTTGAGCCTTTATAATCTCCAACGGCTGTCCAGTTTGAAAGATCCTTCCCGCATTCTTGAACACCTCCAGAATTCCATCGACCTCACGGAGCAAGCAATCCCGCAGAAATAACACGACTTCCGCTGCCGCCCAGCCGTGATGCCCATCGCCCATCGAACCTCCACCGGTTCTTGGATGAATAGCCTCCGGGAGCGAGTAGGGAGATTCCATGTGACAGAAGATTGAGTCTGCAACGTTCCAGGCACTCTCACCGTCCCCCATATACAAGAAACAGTGCGCGAGCTGAAGTGTGAGATACGGGTTGTATCCGGAGTGAATAAACGGATGGAGGAACCCTCG
>JANOGR010000247.1:0-4001 GCA_031406095.1 Ignavibacteriales bacterium | reverse complement strand
AATGGAGAATTTGTCAAAAGCTCGTGACGTGAAGAAAATTCCCTCGCCGGTGTGATGTTTTGGGTCTGTTGTTAATTTTCCTTTGGCGAGTTCCAGAATAGCCAGACGCGGGTGTTCCAGGTTAAGGTCTTTTTGGATCTTCTCAAATATTCCAATCCCATCATCAAGTATTTCCATGCTTATCAGCTTTTTCGCAATTGCAAGCCTGGCTGTTGCATTTCGACCTTTGGAGTGGTCAATCGCGTTGTTGAGCATTTCTGTGAATCCATATTCACAAATACGAACGACATGAAGGGGAATATCCTTGAATAACGGCAACATTTTCTCCCGCCATACGGTGTCTTCGTGCAGCTGTGAGTTTATTTTCAGACGAAGTTGAACATCTGCAACGGGCTTGAGTTCGTATGTTCTATCCCGGGTTTTGCCAATTGAAATGAGGGCACGTTCTCTGACGAGCTTTTGGATGTATCTATGAGATGCTTGCCTCGAAATCCCAAATTTCTCACTCACGAGCTTTGTGATCCCGTGAGAATTCAGGTCTACACTCTCGATGATGAAATCCCGAATCTGTCGGGAACGCTCTTTGGAGCTCTTTACGGCCAATCGTTTCTCCTACTATATTGTAAACTATATCGTTACACATTGTAAACAATATTTTGTTGAACGTCAACAATAATGTGGCCATTTCGAAGAAAAAACTGGGTATTGTGGGAGGCACCAGCCAGTCACTCAGCATGACGCCCTTAACCAGAAAGGATCCAATGAAGAAATCTCTCATAATGCTCTCTCTCGGTCGGCTCACGACCGGGATGGCGAAATGATGACGCACAGTATTCACCGGCGACAATTCCTGAAGCTCAGCGCCCTGGCAGCGGCGCAGATGTATCTGTCTCCCATCGAGGCGTTCTAAGGCCGCCCCAAAAAAGTGGTCATCCTGGGGGCCGGATTGTCCGGGCTCTCCGCAGGTTACGAACTCGTGAAAGCGGGACATGATGTCACGATCCTGGAAGCGCAAATGCGTCCAGGCGGACGCGTGCAGACGATCCGCGATTTTGCCGACGGTCTTTACGCCGAGGCCGGCGCCGGCCGCATTCCGGATTTCCACGCTCTGACTCTGCAGTGGACACGGCACTTCGGGCTTGAGCTGGAACCTTTCTATCCCACGTCGGGAGCTGAAGTCGTCTACTGGCGCGGCAAAAGAGTGGTTCTTTCGCCCGGAGCGGCGGCCGACATGAGCTCACTGGGTGGAACGTTCACGGCAGAAGAGCGGCGCGTGGGGTTCAATGGCCTGGGTGAAAAATATTTTGCAGACATGCTCAATGCAATAGGCCAGGAGCGCGACCAGAGCTGGCCGCCCAAGAATGTGCTGAGACTCGACGACCAGAGTTTTGCGGACTTCCTCCGCGGGCGGGGCGCTTCGGAGGATGCCATCAAGTATCTCGCGCTGGGATTCGAAAAAGATTCAGCCTTCGATTTTTTGCAGGATGCGGTCAGTCACCACGTTCCCAAATTGTGGAAGATCAAAGGAGGCAACGACCTTCTGCCCCATGCTTTCGCAAAGAAACTGAGCGACAGGGTCCGCTACGGTTGCGCGGTCACGGGGATGAAACAGACGAGCCGCTCTGTGAAAATTTCGTATACGCGGGGCGGCGCAGGCGCCACCACCACGGCAGACCGTGTGATCTGCACGCTGCCCTTCAGCGTTCTGAAGAATCTAAACGTCGCACCGGCTTTTTCCCCGGCGAAACAGCAGGCGATCCGCAACCTGCGGTACGGCGCAGTCACGCGGGTTTCATTGCAGGTGCGAACCCGTTCGTGGGAAGCCCGCGGCGAGAATGGTTTTGGGCTGAGCGACGCGCCGTTCGAGCTCTGGCACCCGACCTACAACCAGGAAGGCGGGAGCGGCATACTTCAGGCATACATGTATCAAGACCTCGCCCGGGAGGTCGGTGAACGGATACCCGCTCAACAAGTGACGTGGGCCGCTGATGAAATCGAAAAAATTCTCCCTGGCACGCGGGCGGACCTGGAGGGCGGGTTCACGAAAAACTGGCATACGGACCCGTGGCAACTGGGCGCATTCGCCATGTATCAGGCGGGCGAGTTCCGGTCTCTCTACCCTCACATTGCACGCGCTGAAGGCCGGGTTCATTTTGCGGGCGAACATTCGTCACCCTGGTGGGGCTGGATTCAGGGAGCGCTGCACTCGGGCATGCGCACTGCCCGGGAAGTCAATGAGGCAGAGTAGGAAATTGCCACCAATGTTCCCAAGCGAAAGCAAAAATAGCAAGCCATTCTGGGTTACGACGGAGTCGGAACGAAGAATCTGAATAAACTCGGGAATCAGATTCTTCCCGCCATAGGGATTGGCGGGCAGGCGCTCCGCTCAGAATAGGAATCTGGAAGGGCGAATCGCCACATGAACATGTGTATATTCGGTAGGGACACGGCCCACCATTAAGATAGGTGGGTAGGCATGCCGTGTCCCTTACCCCGAACAGGGTGAAACATGGTAGGGATTTGATTAATCAAATCCCTATGAGAAGGGGAATCGAAACATGGAGCCATTCCGGTTTGTAGCTCATGCAATACGCAAAAGGAATAAAACGCAGTACTTAACAGGTTTTTCTTCATTCACAAATTCATCACATTAAGTCTGTAATCCCCAATTTTTCTAAGGAGAAAGTCATGCGATTCATGAACCTTGTTTGTTTTCTTGTTTTGTTGTCTTCTCTCTCACTGAGTCAAATCCCCAATGCTGGATTTGAGAACTGGGTCACTGATCCTGACACCAACTTTAATCCTGTCGGTTGGGAGACGACCAATAGTTATCCTGTCGTCAATGTCGAACGTTTCACTCCCGGCTTCCAGGGTAATTATGCAATGAAAGTGAAAACCATTTCATCTCAGGGGTTTTCCCTTCCCGGTGTTGCCATCATGCAGACTGCATACAACTTCAGTCAGATGCCTGCAAAATTTTCGGCGTACGTGAAATCAACCATTATGCCCGGAGATCAGGCATTTCTTATCGTGGGCTTAATGAAGGGTGATAGTGTCGTCGCATCACAGGACAGTTGTACGTTTAAAATAGATTCAACGTTCAGTCAGTTTACGTATCTTGAATTTCGAATTGCCGCTCAATCAAGTTTGGCACCGGATTCGCTGGTGATCATTGTAGCGTCAGGCCTTGGGAGCGGACAAGTGGGAACAGAAATCATCGTCGATAACCTTGCATTTTCAGCGGGCGGTGCTACAAACGTTTCAGAAGAAAAAAATCTTCCCGGCGCTTTCTTCCTGGCTCAAAACTATCCCAACCCCTTCAACCCGGAAACAGTTATTGATTATCAGTTGCCGGTTGCCGGTCATGTAAGTTTAAAAGTTTACGACCTCCTTGGGAGAGAAATGGCAACTTTGGTGGATACCCAGTTACTTGCGGGGAGGTACAAGACAACGTGGAACGCCGCTGGTGCAGCGGGCGGTATCTATTTTTATCGGATTCGTGCCGGCGATTTCGTCCAATGGAAGAAACTCGTTTTGCTTAAATAGTGAGGGCACTTCGGCTCACAGGCGCAATGGTAGGGGTTTGATTCATCAAACCCTATTGAGAACGTGAATCGAAACATGTTCATGTGTTAATCGGGTAGGGACACGGCATGCCGTGTCCCTACCCTGAACCAAACGAAACACAGCAAGGATTTGATTACCTGTCCGCCATCTTTGTGGCGGAATCAAATCCCTACGGAATAAACATGATCCATGAGGCGATTCGCCCGGCGATTTCGGCGTCTTGGCGCCATTCCGGTTTGTGTCTCGACAGTTCTCAACGAATAGGTGAAACTCTTGTAGACACACAACGTAGCACAAGAGTCGCACGCTTCCTGCATCAGTTGGATACGAGTAGTCTTACCAATCTCACGTATTTGGCTCTTACGTTTGGATAATAACGCGTCGCCGCACTTCAAGGCCCAATAGCCGGGCGATCTGATTCGTATGAACGTTTG
>JANOGR010000234.1:0-6804 GCA_031406095.1 Ignavibacteriales bacterium | reverse complement strand
AAAAGAGGGTGGATCGGGAAGGGTGCAGCGCTAAGGGGTCCGTTCCGTGCCGCATATTCGAGGAAAGTAAATGGGTAAATCCAAACAGATCCGCATATGGCATGTCGGTAACTGGTGCATTCATATCGGCCAAAAATATGTGGAATCGCCGTTTGAAGCGCCAAGCAAGGATGTTGAAGTCCTGAATTATGCCCAGCCATTCGTCGATGCACTGAAAGCAATTCCGGGAGCTGAAGTGATTTCGCAGCCATCCTGGGAACTGTATCACATGTCTCCGGAGGCTTTTGATGAAAGGCTTGCCTGGGCATCGAGCATTGTATTCGGCGACGTTGAAACGAGATGTTTGATGCTTCATCCTGATTTCTTTCAACGCTCTAAGTGGGGAGACAAGCCTATTGTTTTCCCGGATAGATTCGACCTGCTGCGAGAATGGGTGAACGGTGGGGGGCACTTCCATCTGAATGGCGGCTGGCTGAGCTTTGGCGGCGAACTCGGAAAAGGAGGATGGGGGAGGTCGAGATTTCATGATGTCTTGCCGGTCGAATGCCTGCAACACGACGACCTGATCGAATCAACCGCCGGCTACAAGGTGCGATGTGTTCTCCCCGAACATCCCGCCGTGAAATCGTTGGACTGGTCGACGATGCCGCCACTTCTTGGTTTCAATGAGGTTCGAATTCGGTCCGGAAGCGATTCCATCGTCGAAATAGAACACGCGGGCAACTCGTATCCTCTTTTTGCCGGAAGAAGGTATGGAAAAGGTCTTGTGACTTGTTGGATGAGCGGCGCCAGCCCACATTGGGGAATCAACTTTATGAAATGGAGCAGCTACGGCCGCTTCTGGTCTCAGGTTTTTCAACTGTGAGATAAAAAACAAATGACGCGCTGAGCGCAGCTTACTTGTTTATTCTCAGCGCGAAGTCGAAGCGCGCACTTTGGAAGCAAGCTAAGGGCAGTCTTCGACTTCGCGGCGATTTAGAGCAGGTAACGCTGCGCTCAGACTGTACGGGGTTTTAAATGAATTTCGCACTCGTTGATTGGTTCATCGTTGGGGTGTACCTCGTCCTTACGCTTGCAGCCGGGTTCTGGGCTTCGCGATATGTGAAGAACCTCTCAGGATATCTTGTTGCGGGGCGTGGAGTGAAGGTGGCTCTTGGCGTGGCAACTTTTGCCGCGACAGAGTTTGGAACGATTACGTTCATGTACTTTGCGGAACTGGGATACGTCTCCGGTTTCGCTTGTTTCAGCATTGGCGTTCTCGCAATGCTTGCCTACTTCGTCATCGGGAAAACAGGTTTCATCGTGGAAGCGCTTCGCCGGTTCGAAGTGATGACGATTCCGGAGTTTTACGAAGTGCGGTTCGGCCGAAAGGTTCGTCTGCTCGGCGGTGTTCTTCTGTTCCTTGCCGGAGTCCTCAACATGGGTATCTTTCTGAAGTTCGACGGCATATTTTTGTCGGAGGTCATGGGCTTCGGTCAAGGCGCGATTGTGGTCATTATGGTCATCATGCTTATCATCGTTGTTCTCTACACTGTTGTCGGCGGAATGTTTTCCGTTGTCGTCACCGATTACCTGCAGTTCGTCGTTCTCTCCTTTGGACTCCTCGCAATGACAATACTTGTGTTAACGAAAGTCGACATACCTCTTCTCTCGACTGCCGTTTTTGATCAGTACGGCGAAGGAGGATTTAATCCAATCCTCAATCCCCGTTACGGATGGACATTTCTTGTCTGGGTTTTTGTTACAAACCTCGCCGCAGCAGCTCTCTGGCAGCCTGGTGTCTCAAAAGCACTTGCCTCCGAGAGCCCGGAGGCCGCTCGAAAAGTCTTTTTTTATACGAGTCTCACGTTTGCAGGAAGGGCGATCGTGCCGATGTTTCTCGGCGTCGCAGCCTTGGCTGTTCTTGGCCCGGGTGAATCCCCGACAGCCGCGGTGCCCAGGATGCTCGGACGCATCGTTCCCTCCGGATTGCTCGGGTTCATTGTTGCCGGAATGCTTGCAGCCTCAATGTCGACGTACAGCGCGTACCTGCTTGCGTGGAGTTCTGTCGGCGCACGAGACATCATCGGATGTTTGCGAAAAGATGAAATGGACCCGCGCACAACCATCACCATCACAAGATGGTTGGCGGTTTTCATCGGCGTTTTTCTGCTTGTGTTTGGCCTTTGGTATCACATACCGGACACGGCATATCAGTATTTGTTCATCACGGGAGCAATGTACACGGCCGGCGCCCTCAGCTGCGTTGCTGCCGGACTTTATTGGCGCAAGGCGACGAAGGAAGGAGCCTATGCTGCTCTCCTCCTCGGCGCTGTTGGGCCTCTCGGATTCCTTGTGTTGGAGAAATTTCACGACTCTCTTCCAACGTGGCTCAACTTTGTGACGGACGTTAACGTGGCTGGTCTTTTGAGCTTTGCCCTTGGAGCCGTGGGCATGATTGCAGGATCACTATTTTATCAACCTAAGGTTTCGGCGAAATGATTGAAGCGGCATATGCCTGGATGGCAGTTTTCGTTGTGGCGGCCCTGGTGTTCTTCGGGGTTGCCGTTGTCGTTGCCTGGAAAGGATTGGAGGACCTAAGGGCGTTGTTAGCTCCAACAGATGAAACGAAGTCCGGGAAACAGGATGTTGCATGAAGTTAGGCGGCGGAGCGCATACTTATAGATGGATTGAGGATTGGGCGAAAATCCCCGACACACAGACAGGCCGTGAAAACGGACGCACGCATGGTGTCGTTGTTACACAAGCAGGGAAGGTCATTGTTTTTCATCAGGCAAATCCTGCTGTACTCGTTTATGATGCCGATGGAAAGCTGCTAGACAGATGGGGAGATAGATTTCCTGGAGCTCACGGGATGACTCTCGTCAAGGAGAACGGACAAGAATATTTATGGCTTACGGATGAGCGTTCGGCAGAGGTTGTCAAAATGTCGCTTGAAGGCGAAACTCTCTTGAGTCTTCAAAAACCGGATCTTCCCGTTTACGCTGAGGGAAGATATTCGCCGACATGGGTAGCCGTTTTTGAGGAGCGATATGGAGGAAATGGGGATGTGTGGGTAGCGGACGGTTACGGCATGAGTTATGTCCACCGGTTCGATGAAAACGGAAATTATCTTGCAAGCATCAACGGGACTGAAGGGAAAGCAGGACCGTTCAACTGTCCTCACGGAATTTGGATGGATACACGTAACGGCGAGCCTGAACTATACATTGCGGATCGCGGGAACAAAAGATTTCAGGTCTATGACCCGCAAGGAAAGTTCAAGTGGTCGTTCGGCTCCGACTTTCTCACGAGTCCCTGCATGTGCGTCGCGTTTCAGGGCGAGCTTTTCGTGCCAGAGCTGAACGCCAAGTTAGCTGTTCTTGACGCCAACGATAGGCTTGTTTGTCAAATCGGCAACAATGAGGCGGTATGCAATATCGAAGGATGGCCAAATCACCCGAAAACGCTGATCAGGACTGGCAAATTTAACAGTCCACACTCGATGGCCATCGATTTCTCAGGCAACCTGTACGTCGTCGAATGGATTATCGGTGGCCGAATTACAAAGCTCGAGAAAGCCTAAGCTCTAAGCTCTGAGGTTCATCAGAGCCTCCCCTGATCTCAAAACCGATCTCCCCGGCGCTATCAGCTTTAAGAGCATGACGCACGATTCCGTTTTGAACAACTTGATATTCCCTGCCTGGTGTAAGATAAGAGATGCGATGGAATATCTGCGAACCGGCTGAGGAACATCGCTCGCTCCACTTTTTTCTTTCTCCGTCCCTTTCCTCCCATTCCTCAATTATCAGATGCACAGAATCTTTCTGCCTAATCTGCAGCATCATGGAAGGCCGGTTGGAGTTTCCGTGAAAATATTCCAGCTTCCCATCCTCCTCGTTCACCGCAAAAGGCCCAGAGGAACGCAGGGAAAAGGACCGCATCGATACTTCACACCCGTCACCCTGCAAATGAATGGCGTAGGAATGCCCTCTCCATCTGTACTTCACGATCGTCCCTTCGAGCTCTTTTGTACTATGAGGCTCCAGATAGAGGCGGTTGTACTTCGGCTGAATTCCATAGATGTTTCTAAAAAGACCGACAATCGTCAGACAATTGTTTGCAAGGATATCGTCTCCAAGACCTTTCTGTGTTAACCTCGAGTATCTCTGGAACGCAAGACCGTCCTCACTGTACTTTGCGAGAAGGCGGTCGATGTATTTGACGGCAATGCGGGGGTCATACGAAGCATAGGCCCGCACACCCACTTCCCCCCATGCAAGAAAGATATCACCGTTTTCGTAGTTCGGAAACGGGTATTGGAATTCCATCCCCTCTCCATTGGCAAACGAGAACATGCAAAGCGGCCAGGCAAAGAGGTTTTCCTTCTTCATTTCGGCTTCGATGCGGTCCAGAATTGCAGAGCGTCGTTCATGACTGTCACAGATACCGTAAGCAATTGCCATGAAATTCACCGGTATTACGAGATTGTTGCCGTGCACCGAATTGTCCCGGTCAAGCCAGTAGACATACCATCGATTCTCAGGATGCCAGAAGCCCCCGTTATCAGTTGTCGCATTGAATTTTTCCTTCAATCTCAGCGAGAAATCACGATACGCACCAGCTCTGGATGAGTCGCCGAGGAGTTCTTCCACATCTGACCAAAGGGTAAGGGCATAGTATAGTTTGGCGTTCACGAACGCGTTCCTGTGGGAAGCCCAGATGACATCGATCCAGTCGCTCCCCCGCTGCTGCGTGTGACTGTCGGTCATCATCTCGACCAGACCGTCCCCGTCGGTGTCACGCTTCAACAGGAACCCGAGCGCCCGCTCACACGCTTCTTTTTGTCCACGCACCCAGTCGATGTCACCGGTAAGGTCGAACAACTCAGCGACATTCGTTACGTAGTCGCAGTTGGAGTCGAGCAGGTACCCCCATTGTGCCTCGTAGAACCCGAGGGCATCGCATGTACCCGGCATGGCGTCTTCACACGTATAGGCCCACCGCGCCTTGACTCTCCCCTCCGGCCCAATTGCATGATCCCTGTAATAATCGAGCGTCTGTTTGTACGACTTCAGGTACTCGTCGCCATCCAGAGCGAGTCCGATCTGGGCGATGAACTGTTCGTGCAGACAGATAGGGCCGAACGGGGTGCGCCAGCTGTTCGATCCGTGCAAATTCCGGTCGATCACACCAATGCGTGCGATCGTATTCATCAGCGTCTCGATTGCCTTCTTGTCGAAATGGTTGATCGTTCCCCTATCATACTCTGTGTTGTAATCGATGGCAGTCAATTCGTACTCGATGCCGACGCTTCCTGATACCGGCTCAGGGCTCCAAGCATCTTCCCTGTCCGTCAAATATCTCCGCCGATGAAACTCAGGATCATAGCGCGGAACAAGCTCGCGATGTGTGACGGCAAAACTGCAGCACACTTGATCTCCAAGCAGCCGGCTAAACTTTACCGCGACATGTTGGCCTTGTTGAGGACGCGCTGTAATACGGAGACTTGATCCGCTGTCGGCATTCCAGAAGGTTACTGATTCCGTGTGGACAGCATAGGTCGCATGTACCGTATCGAAGAGTCTGAACCACGCGACACCTCCGGTCCCAAGAATCGCCGCAGTCCATGTTGAGAGGGAAGGAAAGGTCCAGAGAGGAAGCAAAACCTCGTCCGCTACTGCTTCGCCATGATAGGTTCGTTCAATCCTCCACCGGATGCACTCTTCTGATCCTGTGAAGGTCCATTTTTCTTCTACGTGAAGAGCTTCATTGCCGAACCGTATGCCCGAAATCGTTACCGCTGCGTTCCCCACGGAGACTGCTGGAACCCCCAAACCGCCAATTGTTCCGAGTCGGGCTCCGCCGGCGTCAACTCCTGTGAAAACGCTCTGAGATTCTGACAGAACCTTTCTCCCCCGCACGATGACCTGATCGACGACGCATTTCTCTCCGTACTGAATCCGGAGAACAAGACTGCTTCCTCCCGTGCTCAGAACGATATTCTTTTGGAGCGCATCATGATCGACAAGCATTGCATTGCCTACTATTCAATGAGATGAAACGAGCTCACTTTGAAAATACCAAA
The DNA here is from genome assembly GCA_031406095.1 of Ignavibacteriales bacterium. Classification (GTDB taxonomy): domain Bacteria; phylum Bacteroidota; class Ignavibacteria; order UBA10030; family UBA10030; genus JANOGR01. The sequence goes on along the minus strand of JANOGR010000234.1, from coordinate 737 downwards.
ACGTAAATTCAAAGTCGCTAAAAGATTGTCAGAAACGATCGAAAAAGGCGCTGCGATGAAGTCCCAAGCCCCCAGGGAAGTTGATGGAACACAGATGACAGAGAAAGAGACGAGATAGTCACAGATATCAGTGCGAATCTGTTCAATCAGTGTCATCAGTGTCCCAACCCCCCGGTTGACGGTGGCGTACACCAAAGTCGGTTCAAACACATCCTTGGGTAATGGCTCGAGCCAGCACCCATCCTTGCAAAAGATGGTTTTTCTATCGAAAGTTCAATATCATTCCCCCAATGGAACTTCACATGAACCAGGCCCCTCCAATAAGAACACTGCGTTCTTTCCTCATCCTTGCGGCGGTTTTTTCGTTCCATGCCCTCCATGCACAACTCTCACTCAACCCAAGATCGCGGATAAACGATTCAACCTATCTTGCGCAGGCCATCAAGTCGATTACAGATTCCAGTTTATTTTTAGCTATAGACCTCTCCGCAAAACCTCTCGGCAAAGTACGCTCTGCTGCCGGCAGCCGGGATTATCAGGCGGCGTTCGAGGCGTGGGCCCGGTATTGGGGCTCGAAAAAGAAGCCAAACTATATCACTCAGAATTACCGCATGTTGATCGACACGGACATGCTTATGGAATATGATTCCCTCCGAGGGTATGTCCGGCAATATCCTGAAGAACGCGACACAATTCTGCGGCGCGCTGCAATGCTGCTGGATCACAAGATCCCTGCA
>JANOGR010000263.1:0-4329 GCA_031406095.1 Ignavibacteriales bacterium | reverse complement strand
GTTGATGTTGTCACTGGCATCAATCGCGGTGCGGATGCCGGTCAGATGGTCACCTACACATTCTCCGCGCTTGCTTCTGCCGGTATGCTGTCGTCAACGAACAAGACAGTCACATTTACGCTCACCAACTAAGGTAGCGGTTTGGTGAAGCTGCGGCGGATCACGGGGACGGATTCGCTGCAGCCCCCCGAATGAAACAACAGGTGGCGCTATGAAAACTCAAATACTCTACATAGCAAAGAAGACAACAAAGACCCTTGTGGCGGTTCTCACGATGGCAGCAGGCCTTTACGCCCAGGGCTCTTCCTCACAACACAGCCTTATTCTCCGTGTCATGGAACTCAATAAGATCGGCCTCATCGGTGGTTCGCTCAAACTCACGATCGATAAGATACATGCCGATCAGTTTGCGCCGACTCCCGCGGTCAATGCCAACACGACGTTGGTATGGACGAGTAACGGAGAAAACAAGAAGATCACCGTCGCCAGTAGTAATACTCATCCCAAGTATGCACTTCGGGCTGCTCCCCGGGAGATGAGCCCCGGAGCGGGCAAAGCAGCTTCTGTTGTGTCGTTCTCAGACAACAAAAACCATGACTTCATTGTCGGCGTCAATAGATCCGCCGGGAAGTGTGTCATACAGTTTACAGCCGCTGCCGATGTCAAACAAGGCATCGGAATTGATACTCACCTTATCACGTTTACCATCACAAGCAGCTAATCATGAAGCGGGAGAGTGGTGCGCTTGAATATCACTGGGTTCTCGGCTATATTTCTTCGTTAATGAAGGAGTCAATTCAGCAGCCAAAGCCGAGCAAACTTAGCTTTCGTCTTCAGTGCTTAATCGTCTTTGCGCTGGCATTTGGATGTTTAGCAAACGGCCAAACATATGGCTCGGCGAGTCACCAGGCAACTGTTCAAGTGTCTCAGGTGACATTGATTCAGGTCAGTTCAGGATCTGTCAATCTCAATATTTCGGGGGCGAATGCAGTCGCGGGTCAAAACACCATGACGGCTAATGATCAATCCACGAGTCTCCTGTGGGGTACAAATGTCAGCCAAAGAAAGATAACCGCCCAGACAAACCTGGCATCATCAATATTCGCATTAAAGTTACTTGCTCTCTCACCCACTCAGGGCACAGCAGCTCCTGAAATAACTTTAAATTCGACGCCATGGGATTTGGTGTTAAATATTGGCAAATCCTCAGGCTCGTGCCAATTGCAATATACCGCAGTTGCACTTGCTTCCCAGGGGACAGGTTCGGATGCCCACACAATTAGTCTTACCATAACCGTGCAGTAAATTGAGTAACCGAAGGAATCATATTGCCCGTGTCACGCCAGCAATGCTGTTTCTCTCTACAACTTCGTTTTTAATTGCTATGCAGCATGCCAACGCTCAGCCCATTAGCATCAGTGGTAACATAACAATGAGTATTACCACAGGTGTTGCCGGTGGAGGGCTTACATCTGCGGTAAATACAACGATAACCCTATCGTACCGTCGTCAAAACGCACTTGCCAAGATCACTGTTGGAACCTCATGCCCTGCCCAGAGTTTTACACTGAAAGTGCTCGCAACGAGCGTGACAGATGGCACAGGAGCTCCGGAAGTGAATCTTGTGAACGGAATGCCTGCGACAGATTTCATTACCAGTATTCCCGCAAAACCGCCCGCCAATGTCAGAACGTGCACCTTGCAATACACGGCTTCTTCAACATTCGCGCAAGGAAACAGCATAGAGGACGGAAACGATGTTCACACAGTCACATACACCATTCTTGCTCAATAGGTCAGGTCAGGTATGAAAAAAAGTCCCCCCTTTGTTCTTCTTCTGCTTCTTTTCTTTTCCGCGAGAATAAGTGCTCAAATCTCGGTGATCGGCGAGCTGAGCCAGGATAAAGACGTCCGACCGGGAGAAAAATACGAGGGAGTCATCGTCGTGAAGAACGACACGAATGAGCCGCAGGAAGCCAAAGTAAACCAGACCGATTATACGTTCCATTTCAGCGGAACGAACAACTACGGAGAACCGGGCACAAACCCCCGGTCGAATGCGCGATGGGTGACTTTCAGTCCATCGTTCCTCACCATCCCTCCCCAGGGAATGATGGCGGTAAACTTCGTCGTGAACATTCCCCCTGATCCTGAAAAAAAAATGCTCGGGACGTACTGGAGCATGTTGATGATCGAAGGAATTCCTAAAGGCTCGGCTGAATCTTCGCTGCCCCCAAAAGATAACAAGGCGCAAATGGGCATCATGCAGACGATTCGCTATGGAGTCCAGATCGCGTCCCATATCGCCGGCACGGGCGCGAGAAATATCAAGTTCCTGGATGTGAAACTCGTCGGACAAGAAAAGAGCAAACGTATTCTCCAGGTGGATATCGAGAACAGTGGCGATATAGGAATGAGACCCGAAATCTATGTGGAACTGTTTGATGAAAAAGGAATGACCCGGGGAAAATTCCCTGGCTCGAGATACCGATTGTACCCCGGCACATCCGTCAGGCAGGCCATTGACCTGAGCAGCGTCCCGGCAGGGACATACAAAGCGCTCGTTGTTGTCGACGCAGGCGGCGATGATGTATTCGGAGCTCAATACACTCTTAAATTCTGAAGTCATAGTGCGACAAAGTGTTGTGACATATCCGGTCCGACGCGACCGGATTTTTTTTGCGCTGCTCCTCACCGCAGTCCTCTGCGCACCCGCATACGCACAAAAGGTTGAGGCCGTAACGCAGACTCTCCAGGCAAAGCCGGGCACGATCATGACGACGGGGATTCGCGTGACGAATGCCTCGCCTGGCCGGCTGACATTTGAACCTGAATTGCACCTGCCAAAAGGCTGGAGACCAATTACTCGAGAGTCGCCTTTCGGACTCGATCCGCAACAAAGTGACGCAAGACTTATTTCGGTTTCCATTCCTCCAGAAACACCGGCTGGTGTTTATACGATTCGTTACATCGTGAAAACTTCTTCGACGCCCACGCAAGTCTTGGAGGCATCGGTGGATGTAAATATTCTTCCGGTTCTCCTCTTGGAAATCAGACATCTTGAGGCGCCGCGTTACGTCGTGGCGGGGAAGACATACACGTCTACATTTGGAGTAACCAATAAGGGCAATGTGAAAAGCAGCGTTCGGCTCGTCACACGGAGTGAGGGATTCGTGGCGAGGATCGATGAATCCATAGTCGTGCTCGCAGGACGCGAGACAAAGCTCATTCCTGTGACCGTCCAGACCGCCGCCGACTTGGAAGATCGAGTTCATCACACGTTAGAACTTTTTGCCACGTTGTTGGAAGACACCACAATCGTTATGCGCGCATCGAGCCTTGTCGATGTTGTGCCAAGAGTCGCTGCGGTCGAAGAAAGATATCTCGAACTGCCGATTTCGCTGAGGTTACGCCAAGCAGGCCAAAACAATGTGAGCGCCCAGCAGCTCGAAGTTGCCGGGTACGGCACCTTCACGCAAGATCACCGTGACCGCATTGAATTTCTGTTTCGAAGCCCCGAAACACAAACGAAGTCTGCATTTGGTCAGCGCGATGAGTACAAACTGAATTATCAAACGTCGGGTTTCGAGTTGTATGCAGGAGACCAGAATTTCTCACTCAGCCCATTAACGGAAGTAGGACGCTTTGGCTCCGGAGTTGGTGCAAACGTCTCTCTCGGAAGTCTGAAGGTAGGCGGGTTCTTTAATGAAACCAGGTATTATTCGCCTAAAAACAAGGAGGTGGGAGGATTTGCAAACGTCTCAGTGTCCGACGGGATCACCGCTGGAATTAACTACTTGAAGAAGACCGAACAGACTCAGAGCGAAGTGTTTTCCCTTCGTGGAATTGCCAATTTCCTGAGGAACAACGAGTTGGATTTCGAGTATGGAATCGGCTCTAAAGATGAGATCAAGCAAAACGGCTATGCAATGCGGCTGGGCGGGCGGGAACGGTGGATTTCGTATGATGTCAGACTTGTCAAAACGGATAAGGACTTTCCGGGATATTACCATGACCTCAATTTCACATCATTGACGATGAATCTCCAGCCGTCTGCGAATACCCGGTTCGAAGCATATTTTCAGGAGGAAGAAAGAAACCTCGGACGAGACACGAATCAGGTTTATGCTCCGCATAGCAGGTTTTATCAGTTCGGTGTGGGATATTCGAATCTTGCTTCTCTGCATTTCCGGACGACTCATCAGGAAGATCTCCTGCCTGTTCCAAAATATCGAAGGAAGGAAGACGTTATCCAGGCGCGGACAGGATACAGTTTTGAGAGCGTCTCGTTCTACGCCAATGCCGATTTTGGAACGACGACCGACCTGC
>JANOGR010000184.1:0-2034 GCA_031406095.1 Ignavibacteriales bacterium | reverse complement strand
ATCAGTCACATATTTGTGGAGGACACTTGAAATCAGTGTTTGATACGGGAGTCCCTCTTTCTGAGAGCGCCGTTTAATCTCTTCCAGGACGCTTTCTGCAATCCGTATGTTTACTGTACGGCTTTTGCGAACCCGAGCAAGAATCGCTTCCACTTTTCGGCGTTTCTTCTTTGAAAGTGGTCGGAATGAGTTCGCGGAATTCTCAATCTGTCGTTCGAATGAATCAAGTTTTGTTTTCATGGCTTTTCCTCTCCATACAGCTTATGAAACTTCCTGCTTGGGAAGACTGTCTTTAGAACGATATTGCCCTTGCTATCAATAACAAACGGCACCACGTAGGTGTACGTCTTGTATCTCAGGACAAAGACCATCTGATCAGGATGACGTGGATTCTCAAGGATTGCCAGATACTTTTTGTCCAGAATAATCCGGGCAACATCCTCGAACGAGACGCCACGGGTCTCTTTGAGCTTCTTATTCTTTGCCTCGTCCCAAAGAATATCCACAATCAAAGATATGACAAATAGTATACATTGTCAACAACATCGCACAGCTCCGAACGCATAAACAGTTGTAAGCACGTCGTTCACTCATTGAAAGTATTTGATTATAGTGCTCACTCAATGGCGCACGCATTCCGCCGCCACAGGCGGATTCATTCGTGCGCCACTGCCCGCCATGAAGATCGGCGGGCAGGCGTGGTGCGGCGAGACGTTATGCGCCACTGGCAGAATTCATGATTGGACTTTTGCATTTCAAACCCGTAACTTAGTCGGCTTTCTGAAGCAAGGTTTCTGCCAACCATTCTTCTGAGTTACACCATTCTCAAGGAGTTATTTATGCGAACCATTCCTCGCGTTGCCTTTCTTTTTCTTCTGTGCGCATCGACCTCTCTTGCACAGGACGGGTTCAAGGCTGTCCAGAATCAGGTTGTTGAATTCACCTTGAAAAACGGGTTGAAGTTTATCGTGCTTCCACGGCATGATGCGCCTGTCGTGTCATTTCACACGTACGTGGACGTCGGCGCTGTGAACGAGAGCCGGGGTATTACCGGACTCGCTCACATCTTCGAACATCTCGCGTTCAAAGGCACAACGGTGATCGGGACGAAGGATTACAGGAAGGAACGAGTCGTACTGGAAGAACTGGATAAAGTCTGGACCTCCTGGCGCGAAGAACAAAACAAAGGCGAGCGCGCCGACACAGCCAAACTCTCGAAGCTCAAAGCCGATTTTGAAAAGAAACAGGACGAGTGTGCAAAGCTTGTCGAGAATAACGAGTTCGGACAGGCGATCGAGCAAAACGGCGGCGTCGGCTTGAACGCAACGACGAATGCGGAGGCAACACAGTATTTCTTCAGCCTGCCGTCAAACAAACTGGAGCTCTGGTTTTCTCTGGAGTCCTCCCGTTTTGTGGATCCTGTCCTGCGCGACTTCTACAAGGAAAAAGATGTGGTCATGGAGGAACGGAGGCTCCGTACGGAAAGCAATCCGCAGGGAAAACTTATAGAAGAATTTATTTCGGTCGCGTATAAATCGCATCCTTACAAAGACCCGGTCGTGGGCCACATGTCCGACCTCCAGGGCATCACGAAAGCGGAAGCTGCTGCCTTCTACAAGAAATACTATGTGCCCACTAATATGGCAATTGCCGTGGTGGGCGATGTTGACCCGAACGAAGTGAAGAGACTCGCAGAGACCTATTTCGGCCGAATTCCCTCTGCTCCGAAGCCGGAGCCGGTTCGCACCGTTGAACCACCGCAAAACGGAGAGCGTCGGGTTGTCCTCAAGGAGCAATCGCAGCGGATTTTCCTTATGGGCTACAAGAAAGGCTCCATCAACCACAGGGATAATGCAGCATACGGGGTCATCTCCGATTTGCTGAGCTCTGGACGAACTTCGAAGCTCTACCGTTCCCTCGTGCGCGACAAGAAACTTGCCATCGCAGTCTTCGGCTTTTCCGGATTCCCGGGGCAGAAGTATCCGAACATGTTCGTGTTTTTCGCCGTCCCGGCGCAGGGAAAGACCAACGAAG
>JANOGR010000150.1:0-15537 GCA_031406095.1 Ignavibacteriales bacterium | reverse complement strand
TGCGAAGTTATTCGCCGTCAGCTTGTAGAAGTAGATACCTGTCGTGAGCGATCGGGCGTCAAATGTCACTTTATAAGTTCCGGGCGCTTTAACTTCGTCCATCAGGGCAGCAACTTCTTGTCCCAGCAGGTTGAAGACTTTGAGCGAGACGTGAGAAGCGTTGTTCACGCTGAAATTGATGCTGGTGGACGGGTTGAACGGGTTCGGGTAATTCTGCTGAAGTTCAAAGGCCGCTGGGATGTTTGCCGAGATCTGCTCAACCCCCGTAACAACTACAGACCCGAGACCGATGTTTCCCCTAATTTCTCCACCAGAATTTGTACTTGAATGCACGTTATAGTAGAGCTTTCCCTTTATGATAAGTGAGACGATCGAATCAGCGGCATTATTCCAATTTCCGCCTGAAGAGCTATCGGTGAAAGTGAGGGGGAACAGAACAGTGCCGGATGGTGCGTTGTGAATGTGGCCTGCACTGAAGGTCCCCGAGAGTCCGGCGAAGGTGATATGATATCTCAACGTGTCATTGCTGTACCACAGAACGCCTGTCCCTCTTGCGCTGGATGACGTTCCGGCCTGGGCGCCCGTGAGCGTTGTCGTGAACACACCATCCTCCATGATCATGTTTCCCCGTATCTCGCCGCCAGAGTTTGTTGAACTGTGGATGTTGGCATAGATTCGTCCTCGAACAAGGTCCTGAATGTTCGCGTCCGTCAGACCAGTCCAGTCTCCAGTCGCAGTGTTGCCGGAGCCGAATGTGTAACCATGAACTACAGATCCCCCCGGAGAAGAATGAAAGTGGCCACCCGCAAATGCGCTACTTAGTTTCGCGTACGTGATGCTGTATTTTATTTTTGAGAGGTCGTTGGACAACACCGCCCAGACAGTCCCCTTGGCCGTTGATGCGGTACTTGCCTGTGCGCCGTCAACCGCCGCGTACGCAGCGATTTCCCCGACTGGGGCGGGTATTCCCCGAATTTCACCACCAGTGTGTGCCGTGGAATGAATATTGACATAAATCCTACCTCGGAGAAGATGTGTGATCACACTGTCAGGCATCGTCCAACTACCAATCGACGTACTGTCAGTAAACGTGATGGCTTGGAGTACTCCACCAGTTGGGAGGTAATGGAAATGTGCGTTGCTACGAGTTCCTCTCAACCCTGCATAGGTGAATTGATAATTAAGGACTGCTCCTCCCGAGCTCTTCCCGAGACTCAACCAGCCGTCACCTCTAGCGGGCGACCCTGTGCCAGCGCCCGTGCTGTCGATCTTGACTGAAAAACCAAATTGGCTTATATCAACGTTTCCGCGAATCTCACCTGCGGTATTTGACGAGGTATGAACGTTCACATAGATATTCTGGTTGAACAAGTGTTTCAAGAGAGTATCGCTAATATTCGACCATGTCCCGGCTGCGGTTTTCCCCGTGAACGTGATTGCCTGAATAACAGAACCGTTCGGGCCATAATGGAAGTGAGCGTTGGTAATGTTACCTACAAGGTTGTTCACTGTGATGCTGTAGGTGAGCGATTTGAGATCGCTACTCAGCACTCCATATCCGGTTCCGCGCCCCGGAGAGGTTCCCCCTGTCTTTGCACTATCCAGGGATACCTTGAAAAAAAGCTGGGGCTGGGCTTGAAGCTGAGGTAAACCAAAAAGGACGCCGACAGCAAGAAATCGTAGAAATCTTTTCATAGAATCTCCTTTTTGTAAGTGATGGTGAAATAGTGTCATTTCGACGTGGATCCTTGTTGTAATACAAAAACTCTGACTGCCAGGATGTCAGATTCAGCCTGCGATAGCCGGAGAATTCATCGTTAAACAGAACGATAGCCAAAATGGCAAAATCGGAATTTACAGTCAAGGAGTGAAAGAATCTCCCAAGTCCAGTTACTCAAAACCTTGTTCGACACTGAATGGTTCCAACATTTTCAGTAAAAATGCGGGTCATTGAGGAAAAGGCTTAGGGAGACTTCTCTTTTGAGCTAAACGGTTTGTTTCTCTGAAGAAACGCAATGGGTATCAAACGCCTTGATCAGTCTCTGTGTCACCTGGTCAACCGAATGCCCTTCAATATTGTAACGATGGATCATTTCGACGAGCTTTCCGTCTCGTAACAGCGCAAATGACGGGGAGGATGGAGGTTGGTTGTCAAAATAGCTCCGAGCTTGCGCTGTGGCGTCTTTGTCCTGGCCTGCGAACACAGTGACAACAACATCGGGAACATTGCCCTGGTTCATGGATTTCGCGAGGGCGGGGCGGGAAATCCCGGCTGCGCAGCCGCAGACTGAATTGACCACAACGAGCATCGTTCCTTTCGAACCCTGTATTGCCGCGTCGACATCTGCCGCGGTGCGCAATTCACTGGCACCAACTCGTTTCACTTCATCGCGCATTTGCTGAATGAGTATGTCGTGCATCGAATTTCTCCTTGTTAGGTTGTTTTGCTACGTTATAAACCGATACAATTCTCTATTCGTTCCCCTGCTGTCTGAGAATATGAGGGGGCTTGAACCCTCGGTATGTGTCATATCGAGAATCATAGAACAATAACTGAAAATTGCAGTCTCGCAGAGTCCCGCCAGAGGGATACAAGAAAAACCTGGAGACGGCTCCTGTTGGTTTTGCAGAAGGCTTATTGTTCTCTGCGTAAAACTCGAGAACATAATATCCGTTCTTGTATTCGGCCAGTTCCAACTGAGCAAGGAGATTCTCGTGGCTCAAGATGCGCAAATCACTCTCCGCCGCCATTATTCGCGACCCAGAATGCCTTCCAGTTCATTGCGCCTGATGAGCATCAGAATGGATGAATGTGCCACGATAAGGTACTTCTGGCCTTCGTATTCCACCTCGATCGCAGAATCACGGAGGAAAATAGCATAGTCGCCTTCCTCGGCTTGCAGTGGAAGGTATTTCACCGGCTCTTTCGGCGTTGTAGACCACGATTCCTGATCGATGAAATGCGGGTTGGGTACGGCATAGCCCGGTCCGACATTGACAACAATCCCGCTTTGCACTTTCTCTTTTTCTTTCACTCCCGGCGGCAAATAGAGGCCGTGCTGGGAGCGGTCGGCTTCCATGTCGGCGGCGACAAGGACCTTGTCGCCAACGAGAATCAGTTTTCTTCGCGTCTTGATTTCCACCCTGCATTTCCTTTCGTGGTTGTCTCTTTGTCGGAACGGCGGGATTTGAACCCGCGACCCCTTGCACCCCAAGCAAGTGCTCTACCGGGCTGAGCCACGTTCCGAGATTACATCAACTATTTTCAATTCTTCGGACGATTGATTGCCACTCACTCCATCCCGCAGGAGACTTCAGAAACCTCTCTCGTGAAACAGCCTCACCCCTTGTTTGGTATTCCTCGTTGTAGACAAGTTTCCACGGTCGCCGTGATTTTGTAGACCTCGATTCTGCATGGTTATGTTTCTTTACTCTTCGGTCCAGGTCGCTGGTTTGCCCTTAATAGTTTCCATTGACTTCACTTCGAAGGACGTAGAAGAAGAATCTCATTTGACCTTGCACCCCAAGTCCCAAAGGGATCACTTCGTGACAAGTGCTCTACCGGGCTGAGCCACGTTCCGTCATTGGCTAGAATTAATATACGAAGAGGATAAGACGCAATCAATGAACCCAATAAGGATCAAGGCGGGTTGCATCACCGATTCAATGCAATGTCGAGGAAATATCTTTAACTTGAAGAAGGATTGCTCCGATGTCCAATTGCTTTTTTGTCTCTGATCTTCATGGTGGGCGTGAACGTTACTCCAAACTGTTTTCATTGATAGAAAAAGAGATACCGGAAGCCGTCTTTCTCGGCGGAGATCTTTTTCCATCGGGGTTAGTCGTACGAGGGGAGACAAGAGGCGTTCACGGTGAGTTCTTTCAGGATGTCATTGCGAGCGGGTTCGGCAAACTCAAGGACACGCTCGAAAAAAAATACCCGGAAGTATTTGTCATCCTCGGTAATGATGATAGCTCCTTCGAAGAGAGTGGTGTCGTCAAATTGGAGGAAGCAGGAATCTGGCATTACATCCACCGAAAAAAAATTCCATGGCGTGAGTATTCGGTGTATGGATACTGCTGCATTCCACCAACGCCGTTTATGCTGAAAGATTGGGAACGATACGATGTTTCCCGATTTGTCGACCCGGGATGTGTAGCTCCGGAAGAAGGATGGCATTCAAGCAAGGTTGACGAGGCGGAGGTCAAACGGGCGACGATCCAATCCGATGTTGAGAAACTCGCCGGAAAAGAGAACCTCTCCCGGGCGATTTTTCTATTTCACACACCTCCATACGAAACCAATCTCGACCGGGCTGCACTCGATGGCAAGTACATTGACCACACACCACTTGATGTGCATGTGGGGAGCATTGCAGTCAGGCGTTTCATCGAATCACGTCAACCACTCCTGACTCTCCACGGTCATGTTCATGAGTCGGCGCGCATCACGGGTCAATGGAAGGATCGAATAGGCAGGTCTTACATGTTTTCAGCCGCACACGACGGACCTGAGTTGGCCCTCGTGAAATTTGACCTCGACAACTTAAACGCCGCAGTCCGAGTTTTACTGTAGTCAAACAGGGGGTAACAATCCTCCTCTCTTAATGGAGCTGCCAAGAGGAATTGGCCGAGCGGCATCTGTGGAAGCGCCAATTTTTGCCCCGTAGCTGGTGCGGTTCCGAATATCTTCATCAGTTACGATGTGCACGTCCAACAAACTCTCTATTCTAGATCCCGTTCTCAGGAAATTCATGTGGCTCAGGCTCAGACTCCAGCCCTCCAGCCATGTCAAGAGTTCCTTCTTCTGTTGATCGTTTCCCGAAAAGTGAAGGATGATGTCGATATCGCTTTGAGGGCCCGCGGTTGCATTCTTCGTGCTTCCGAACAGGTACAGCCCTTTGACGCCGAACCGTGTGGGATCAAGGCTTTGTGCAATGCGCTCGACGCTTGAGAGTCGCCAACGCCAGTGTATGTCCGCCTTGGTATCGGCGGATTCGAAATCATGCTGTATTTGATGGACTCCTGCTGTTTCGGGTTGGGGTTCAGCGAAAATTGCAATCGCCCTTTCCTGTTCGGCATTCATCAGGACCCTGAGAACGAGTCCCGAGGCTGAGCGTCTCACATCAACAACGCGGACGGTGTCCGCCAGATGAGCAAACTCGGGCGCAAGATGTGGAAGTAAGTTCTCTGCAGTTGATAAAAAGGCTTCGTTGAATGTAACCTCTTCATCGTCAGGATAGAGAGGTAAGTAGCGAATCGAGGCCTCAACGAGATCTTGGAAGAAGTGGGTACCGAAAGAGAGCTCGGGGACATATTCTTTCTGCTTCCGGGCAATTTCCACGAGCATCGCAGTGTTATTGATGTCGGAATATGTCACGCTGACTCCAAGTTTGATGTCCCCTCGGCTTCCCCATCTACCTGGACCCATCAGAATAAATTGACGCTTCGGCAGCACCTGGTTGAGTCGGCTTACCGCTCGACCAACAGCCATAAGATCGGACCGGTTGGAGAGCTCGGAATATTTCTCCGGGTCAACATAGACAATGTGAGTGAGGTCGGAAACGGTTCCATTGGGAACGTACCGGTGAGCAGAAAACAAGATCCGGTCTTTTGGAACATCTCGGGGCAGAATTGCCGGCAATGAAGTTTCGCTGTAGCTCTGAGGCCGGCATTGCACCAAATAGAAGTCGGTTCCGTCATGAGCAAACTCGAGGTCCACAGGCATATGAAATTCTGCCCGCAGTAGTTTGAGGATCTCCCATGCTTGCTCGACGAATGGAGTACGCGAGACCAGACCCTCAAACGTGAAGATGAGATGATCCGTTTCAGCGTCGATGCCCAATCCCGTGGGTGGAGTCAGACGGTCGTCGTGAAGGACGGAAACAAGCTGATTGAGCATCGGGTAATCGTTTGCGTAAAGCTTCATGAACTCTCGAATCTCGACAGTTTCAAAAGAGTTCGTTCTGAGGTTGATCAGGTCGATTTTCTTCGGAGAATAGTGAATCTTTTCGTCAATCGAGACATTGACTCGAAGCGAAGGTTGGCCTGGTGATACCAAAACCGGGTAGTCATCGCTCACACGGTCCACCGCACGAGTACCAAGACCAGGCACCATCCGCAACAAACCATCCTCGCGTCGAATCCTTCGAGACCAGCGAAATTCATTGTTGCTGAATGCGACCCCGGCAAATGCAGGTAAGTAGTACTCGCCGATCTTCGTACCCACGACCTCCTGGATAAGAATTCCCATTTCCTCGTGGAAGTCAAGCAGTCCGCGTTCAAAACGATATTCGATCGGGTCGGGACCAAATGTTGATGCGTAGACTTCCGTGATGGCATCCGCAAGAGCGATGAGTCTCCTTTGTTTACTGCCTTGATTCGCAATGAACAGGCTCTTGTATTTTCCAGCGAAGGCAGTTCCTATTCGATCTTCCAGAAGGCTGGAGCTGCGGACGATAAGCGGACTCTCTCCAAAGTCGTCGAGTGCAACTGAGAGACCAGTGATGATTTCCGGCGGGAGGGGAGAATTCTTGAAAAGATGGACAACGTAAGGATATTCCTGCCGCACCTGACCGATATCTTCATATTTGTGTTCAACAATCTCTTCGAGGTCGTTGTGGTTGATAAAGTTCAGTATGCCATCCGATGTGAGATACCACGTTTTCGGAGATTTGATTTTGTTCAGCGCGGGATTTTCAACGGAAAGTTTCTTGAGTATTTGAGTTGCGAGAAAAAGCCCGGCCCCCTTTCCTCCGAGCCTTCCGTGACTTCCAGCGGGATAAATAACCCTGTGCAGTAAGTGGTCGAAATCCTTCACTTCAATGAATTGCTTTGCGACGTGGACAAATTGGGAGTCGTCACTCAACAGACGCCGAATGAGGGAAACCCGGAAGCCCCGTTCCCGGGGTGAGGAAAGCTCGACTCCTTGTGGGGCAAGATGACGGAACCGCTCGATGGCGTTCGAGATCTCCGCTACGGAGGACGAAGTATTTTCCAGAATCTTGACCAAGAATCCAGACCTGTCTTCTTTGATCCATTTCTGAATGTTTGTCAGTATCTCTTTCTCGTCCAAATGCTGGCTTGAAAGTTGAAAAATTTCGTCGCTGGCACCCATCAAATCTCTCGCTGTCGTGATCTTCAGAGGCCGGTTTTCATCTAAACCAATATTATCTCCTTCCGATAGGTATTTAGGACTAAAGACTTCGAGAATCTTATCGGCTTGGTTGATCCCTTTCCACGAAAGATAATTGAGCATCTTGCGGGAAATCCGTGTCAAAAGTCTAGGGTCTGTTCTTCGGAGCAAATCAAGGATGACTTTCCAGTCACCTTCCTGTTCTCCCTTGCGTTTCTGATCTTCAAATACGGATTTCAGGTTCTCATGAAAAATGCGGCGCTCGAGCCGGTCAGCGATAGCGTTAATAAGTCTTCGCTCTTCTTTGAGAAAAGGGCCTTCATCGGACGTGGGCCTTTCTTCTGTGTAGCAGATATCAATACAGCCGACTACTTCATCCTGAACGACGAGGTTGACGGTTTGAACCCAGGGCGTCTTGGCAAACCGAGGTGTCTCGAAAAAAGCTCCTTTATATGTTATTCTCGCCTGGCAAACGTCAGGGTACTGCCACCCTGCGGGAAGGGCCCGAACGATTCCCCGGAAAATTTCTTCGAGGTTCACTCCAGGCTTGCTGAATAATTCTTCAACCTCGTACAAACAGTTGAGCTCTTTTGCGCGCTCTTTCAAAGCGAGAAGAAATTTGTCCATCGATTTTTCTTTGTCTTCCATTCTATCCATGAGATGGCATCAAAATCACACCGCGACCGCTTCGCCCGTCAACTTTGACCTGGAGGGGGAATGGAAGCCTCACTTGCCTGACAAATTCAGTCTCATGGACAGTCTGATGTTGCTCAAGCAACTCCCATTTGATGGGATACTCTCCCTCATAAGGAACGCAAAAGTATTTCACCTGGAAACTTGTGAGATTATGGAAGAAATGCGATCCCTGACTTAGATCAACGTTCATGTTTGGCAATACAGCTTCGACCATCACGTTTGCACCTCCGATTTGCCCCCATTGGACAGGAATTCCCAGCCAGGGATCTGAGCTTCCCCAGCGCCCAAATCCAATCAACAAATACGGTCTACCTTCGTTTGCAAGAGTTCTGTTAAAATTTTCCAGTTCAGCCGCGATTCGCCGAGTGAATTTCGCGTCAAAAGATGACGGCTTGACGTAGACAATATCGCGAATCGTTTCGATCAAGCCGTTTCCCAACGCTTGTTCAGACGCAAGGAGCGCCTGTACTTCTTTCATCTCGTCGGCGTGAACATCGACTTGCTCGCTAGAGACAACCATCGGTCTCACTTGCAGAAAGCCGAACCTGTTTGGGTTAAACGTCATGGCAAATTCAATCTCGACAGGAGAGCCCATCGCGTGCGCGCACAGGGAAAGGAGCGTTCTGGTTACCGCATTGACTGGTGTTTCATTTGAATCAAGAAGAGGCGCAAACGTGATGGCACGAGGGCCTTTTGTTCCTGTCCCGATCGAGATTTTTCTTGAGATGGGATCATAGGTTGAAGCCGAATGGCGAAGTGTTTCGTCGAGTTCTGCATCACTAAGAGTTCCTTTGACCAAGTATTCTGTTTCCCGAATAGGATCATAGGCAGGCGGTTTTCCCATGTTCACAGCCCAGAATTCAGTCTGAGTCTCTTTGAGAAGCGCTTCTGCGGACCCGAACGGCGGGGCAACCTTCGGATACGCCGGAGAATACGTCCAGACCCTGTCGCCGTCAACGATGGTTTTTCCGAGACCGAGTGCAAGACTTACAACGCCATCCTCGGGCTTTGACCTCCCCATCGAATAGAAATTGAAGGAGCGGGCTACTCCGGAAAGCTGAGGATAGTAGCGGCCATTAAACAGCTGACCGACAACCTCCTGGATGATAACAGCCATTTTTTCTTCCCGGAAATCCTGATGGGCTGCTTGCGCGTAGTCTTTCGCCGCCTTGAAGAATGTCGATGCATAGACGAGCTTGATCGCGTCGGACAGCTTTCGGAATCGTTCGTCGGGGCTTGGCTGGTTGTTGGGAATCATTTTGGTGGTATAAATGCCGGCAAAAGGTTCATGGACGGCATCTTCGAGCAGGCTCGATGAGCGAATGGCAAGTGGGCTCCTCACTTGTTCGACCAGGGAACGCAAGTCGCCAAGAATTTCAGCGGGTAATTCAGCCTTCTGAAAAGAATACGCAATGAAGTCGTCGGATGTATCTGAGTAAGCTACCTCATTCAACCGATTGCGATGCAGGAAGGAGTCGAAGATATCTGTGCGCAGGACCGTCAAGCTGGGAATGCTGACCTCCACAAACGGGAACTTGTCGTGTGGAAATGCTGAGGCAAGAATCCTTTGGATAAACGCAAGTCCTTGTGCTTTGCCCCCCAAAGAGCCCGAACCGATGTATTTGAATCGGTGCAAAGGGTCAAAGAAAGCCCGATCGAACGGCGCAAGAGACTCTTCAGCGGCAATTCTGGAAATGTCTTTCATAATCTCAAATGACGATGCTACGTCGATGGAATGTTGACAGTGCTATACCCATCCCCGATCCCTGCATGCTTGTGCAACACGGCTTACCGATATCAGGTACGCAGCGTCCCGCATGTGGAGCTTGCGTCGCCTTGCAACATCCCTGACGGCGTGGAAAGCGGCGGTCATCTTCGTGTCGAGCTTTCCCAGCACTTCATCTTTTTCCCAATAATAATTCATGTTGCTCTGTACTTGTTCGAAATAGCTGCAGGTGACACCGCCTGCATTGCAAAGAAAATCCGGAATGGTGAAAATTCCTCGTTCGTTGAGTATGGGATCAGCGTCAGGAGTTGTTGGGCCGTTTGCCCCTTCTGCGATGATCTTCACCCGTTTGCTTAAAGCGGATACGTTGTCTTTCGTGATTTGATTTTCGAGGGCAGCCGGAACAAGAATGTCAACATCTTGTTCGAGCCAGGCATCTCCGGGAAGCAATTCGTATCCAAGCTCCCGGGCTTTTGTCTTGTCGATTCCCCCGAACGCGTCCGTGATTGCCTGAAGCTCGTCGAGCCGAATGCCTGAGGATTTCCTGTATGAATCCGCTTTCTTCTCCCCCTGGTTCCAGCTCGAGACGCATACCACCCGTGAACCGATCCGCTGGATCAAATCGATGGCATATTGTGCAACATTGCCAAATCCCTGCACGCTCACTGTTGTATTCTCCGGTTTAACGTTGATCTCTTTGAGTGCTTCACGAATGGTGAATACAACGCCGTAACCCGTTGCTTCCTTCCGGCCGTGAGAGCCGCCGATACTTAATGGTTTTCCGGTGATAAATCCCGGAAATTTTCCCCCGTGAATCACTTCGAATTCATCCAGCATCCACAACATATCTTGTGGATTGGTCATCACGTCGGGGGCGGGCACATCAAGCGTTGGTCCAACATCTCTGGAAATTTGACGTACCCAGCCACGACAAAGTTGCTCGATTTCACGGGTGCTTAAGTTATGAGGGTCGCAGACAACGCCACCCTTGCTTCCCCCGAGTGGAATATCGACCACAGCGCATTTCCATGTCATCCACATTGCCAACGCGCGCACCGTATCGATTGTTTCCAGGGGATGAAACCGAATTCCACCTTTGCCGGGGCCTCGCGCGCTGTTATGCTGAACCCGGAATCCGCGAAAGATCTGTACGATTCCGTCATCCATGCGAACCGGGATGCTGAAATGATACTCTCTCATCGGGTACCGCAATATGTCGCGGGTTGGTTTGTCGAGATCAAGGAGACCTGCTATACGATCAAATTGAGCTTGTGCAGTTTCGAAAGGATTGTATGTCCTGGATATCATCGGAGTTGTCTTTCTTTTCAAATTGGTCAGAGGGAGAACGGCTTTGTGGTAGATGGCAAAAAATGTGCCCCAGGGGAGCACAAAGAAATGGACAGGAATTAATGAAGTTACAACTTGCTGGAGCTAGAGATTACTAAGAATGGGAAGAATTCGCAGGGATGGTAAGAGAGTCGGTCTATGCTTACTTCATCTTCGCAAGCAGTCCCTCCAAAAACTCCCTCACCTGCATCATTTCAGAGCGGATTTCCTCGTCCTGAATTTTTTTTCTCGGCGGAACAGTAAGAAGTTCGAGTTGTTCTCCGTTATCCGGTTCCGGAACATACGCTTCCAACACTTTCTTCGCGCCTTCAATCGTGTATTTCTCCTCGCGAAGGAGGGTCTTGATGTACAGAATGAGCTTGATGTCTTTGTTGGTGTAGATTCTGTTGCCCGCCCGGTTCTTCGCGGGCTTCAGCTGCTCGAATTCCGTCTCCCAATACCGCAGCACGTATTGCTCGAGGGATGTGATCTTGGCAACTTCGCTGATCGAATAGTAAAGCTTTTTTATGCCGGTATGCTTCATGCAGCGTCCGAACAAAAAATAGCGAAATGTTCGTACAGTTGCAACGAAAGCAGGTGTGCGTCTGGCGAAACCAGGCTCCTCAAAAGAAGAATAAACAATCTTGAGGGCAGCTTTCCACGAAAGGCACCCTGTTTTTCACGGAATTACGGTTGGCTTCTGAGTTAACCGGTTATCGTTTTAATGAAATCGGAGAGCTTCTGTTCTTCCTCAGGGGGGAGGACAAGGTCTGCCCTGGCGTACAGTTCCCTGGCGGCAGCTTCCAGAACCTGGAATTTTTTGGCTCTGCTTTTTTCCTGTTTGTACCGTGCCAGAGTTGTTCGGTAGGAAGGCGCGAAAAACACAAGTTGATATGTGCGTCGGATCATCTCCGCCAGCATGTCTGTGGGAACGTCGAAGAACCTGATGAGTCGCTTCCAGGAAACGACAGAGATTTTCAGTGGAGAAAGGCGGTCCTGTTCCAACATGCGATAGATGTTCGCAGAAATCCCGACTTTCGAGACTATCTCGCTCGTCGTGAACGAGTGTTCCGTTTTTGCCTTTCTGAGGAATGATCCAAGAGTGACCGGAGCAGCGATCGTCGACTGACGAGCCTTCAGACTGACTTCAAGCTTCTCCAAAAGTTCTCGGCGAGCTTTGGCAGAGGCGGGCGTCCTGGGATGTCGTCTGGCGGCAGTTTGCTCGTAAAGGCCGTGTGTGGTAATGTCGCCCTCAAGAAACGCCAGCTGGATCAACCTGTCAATCGAACCCCGCTTCATGATATCGCCAGTTCCGGATAATGTTCTGAAAGGAGTTTCACGAATTTTTTCCTGACCCGTTGATGATAGACTTTCAATTGACTCACCGGCTTCCCGGTGTAATGAGATATGTCTTCGTACGGTACGTCGAGCGCCCTGCACCGAAGCAGGACTCGTTCCCAGGTTTCCATTGCGTCAAGAGTCTCGGCGATCACATGGAGTTTCCCGGGAACCGTTCTCGGGTCGTCGGCGGACCTTTCAGATGAGTGAAGCGAGGATTCATACTGGCGCACGACAGCGCGTACTACCTCGAGCTCCGTCCCGGAGTATTCCTGATCGTTCTCGAGCGCTGATTCTTCGAAACGTTCCATCAGTCCGCCCTTCAAGGTCTCGTGGCGGACATGGTCCCGAATCCGATTTCGAAAAATCGTCATGACCCAGAAATGAAAATCACCGTCCGATTTTGTAAATTCAAACGAGTCAATTTTTTGAATGACGGAGAGCAATACGTCACTTACCAGTTCCTCGGCATCAAGGCTGTCGATATGAAAAATGCTGACTGCTTCCGAGATCAACCGATCCTGATAAGCGTCGACCAAATGGCCGGCTCCTTTCCGGTCGCCATTTCTGAGTTTCTCCACAATCTGTCGATTTGTAGCCCGTCCCATCTATCTCCTAAGATAAGAAACGAATGCAGGTAACAGTTGCTTAAATTGCGAGAAAAACGAACTAAGGAAACGATGTTTTGGCGACAGAATCAAGGAAAAACAACATCGGGACTTTCCCTGGCGGGTTTTCGGTTGTGACGGTTGCCACCACGATTCCAAGGCCAGTTGTTTACGAATTCCGCAACGCATATCTTTCTATCAAGACAGCGTTCAAGTCCCCATGGCTGGTCCAACATATCCCCTTGAAGTTCTCATCGTCGAAGACGAAGAGCCTTTCCGGAAAGTCCTTTCAGTCGTCCTGAGGGAGAAGGGAGGGTATGTCGTCGAGGAGTGCGAGTCTGGCGAAGAAGCGATTGAGGCGCTCCGCGCAAGCCCCCGCGACATCATTATTCTCGACTATCGCATGGAGCCTGTTTCCGGGCTGAACGTGCTTCAATGGATGTTAGAGCAGAAGATGGAAACGCCGGTCATTGTGCTCACGGGCGCGGGGTCGGAGCATATTGCCGTTGAAGCCATGAAACTCGGCGCCTATGACTATATCCGGAAGGACAATTTCGAACCTCAGCATCTTCCGGTGATTGTGAACAGCGTTCATGAACGCCACCTCTTCAAGAAGGAGCGCGAAGGCAACGCCAGAATTTCAGTGGACAGGGAGAGAAACCTTGTTTCGCTCGAGCTTCTTCGCAACGGGATCTCGCTTTCTTCGAACCTCATCAGCACAACCTTAGCCAACATTGCCAAGGATATCGACCGGTTTCATCAGAACCTGAGACCGTTGATCGGAGAGCAGGGTCAGGACCAGCTGAACACGATGGCCGAGGAATTGAAACAGGAATACAATTTCATGTCGACAATTATCAGGTCGCTCTCAGATTTATCAGACATCATGTACCAGAAGTTCAAGGGTCTGCAGGATCCGCAAAGCATCGAAGAAGCCCTCAAAGCTCAACTGAGGTCGCTTCAGGATAGAAGCTCCTCCCGCAAGAAATAAGCTTTCCCGGAGTTTTTCGGCCGTAAAACGTCGAAAAATTCTTTGTATTCCGCGCAACATTTCCTATCTTTTCACGTCTATTTCTCGTTTCCATCCGTACAGAATTTATCTAACCCAATACACTTTAACACCATCAAGGAGGTTGCCATGAAGCGATTGATGAGCGCGGTGGCGATGTTTGTCATTTTTGCTGCGACGGCCTGGTCTCAAATGGGACAAGAAAAGGTCGATGCGGATGCCGTTCGAAAGATCAAAGATGAAGCCATGAACCGGTCTCAGGTTATGGAAATCCTTAGCTATCTGACGGACGTGCATGGGCCGCGACTGACCTGGTCGCCGTATTACAAACAAGCGGCAGTGTGGGCAAGCGGAAAACTTAAAGAGTGGGGCCTGGAAAATATTCATAATGACAATTGGGCGCCTGTTGGAAAGGGCTGGACCCTGAAAGAGTTTTCTGCCCAGGTTATTGAACCGAAGACTTTTCCGATCTATGCGTACCCGAAAGCATGGTCGCCTGGATTCGGATCCAAGTCTGGCGAAGTTGTTTATTTGGATGTTAAATCAGTAAGTGATTTTGATAAGTACAAGGGGAAGCTTCGAGGCAAATTTGTTCTCATGAGCGAACCGCCTGACATCCGCGCTCACTTCCAGCCTGAGGGATCGCGCCTTGTCGATAGTGTTCTCGTCAAGATGGCCAATGCAGAACCGCCTGCCGGTGGTCGCGGAGGAAGGCGTCCTCAATTCCCCCGCTTTACCATGCAGAACGTGGACTCGGTGGTCGCTTTTTTGAAGCAATTTGTTCCGACTGCAGATTCGGCGATGGCTGCGCGCCTTATCTATCAGCAGCAAGTCGAACCGAAGAAACTTGAATTTGTTCAACAAGAGAGAGCCATCGCGGCGTTAAGTGTGGGCCGCGGGGATGGCGGAACGATTTTCGTCGCACAAGCTTCGGTCCCTCAGCCTCCCGGTGATGTACCGTTTATGCAGAGAATCAATGCGTACGATGCCACGGCGCCTGAGATCATTCCGCAAATTGCCGTCGCCTCAGAGCATTACAATCGACTCGTTCGGATGATTCAAAAAGGCCAGAAAATAAAGCTCGACATAAACCTCGAAGTGGAATGGGCAAAACCGGATTCCGGCTTCAACATCATCGCAGAGATTCCGGGAACTGACCTCAAGGATGAAATCGTGATGATCGGAGCGCATTTCGATTCATGGCACGGCGGAACTGGCGCCACGGACAACGGCACGGGTTCATCGGTGTGCATGGAAGCGATGCGCATTCTCAAGGCAACGGGTCTGCAACCAAGACGCACCATCCGCATAGGATTGTGGGGAGGAGAGGAGCAGGGTCTCTTCGGTTCGTGAGAGTACGTCGGTGAAGTACTTGGCAAA
Source organism: Ignavibacteriales bacterium (assembly GCA_031406095.1). Lineage (GTDB taxonomy): Bacteria > Bacteroidota > Ignavibacteria > UBA10030 > UBA10030 > JANOGR01. The sequence continues at coordinate 319 of JANOGR010000150.1, read as the reverse complement.
TCAGATGCTGATGCGATGAGCCAGATGATGGGGACCGGCGGGGGAGGCCAGTTAAAGACCACGCTCGAGTACGAAAAATTCTCGGTCTACTTCAACAACGATAACGGAACCGGCAAAGTGCGCGGAGTTCACATGCAGGGGAACGAAGCGACCCGGCCGATTTTCCGAGCCTGGCTGAGTGCGTTCGGAGATCCCACCGCTCAAACATTAACGCTGCAGAACACGGGCGGTACCGACCATCTTGCCTTCGATGCCGTAGGATTGCCCGGATTCCAGTTCATACAGGATCCCATTGAATACGACACCCGTACGCATCATT
>JANOGR010000119.1:0-4083 GCA_031406095.1 Ignavibacteriales bacterium | reverse complement strand
GTCATAAAGACGGCAAGCAAAAAAAGATCTCGTTTTGCAGACCTCATATGTTTCCGTCCTTTTGAGGCGATGGCACTGTCGAGGCTGCGGTAACATTTCAGGAAGTAGATGTTTTTTTAACTTCTCTTCCTTAGAGAATGCCGCTCACTTTAAGCATAACGGTTAACAGTCCAACGCCAATCACTGCAAGCAACAGTTTCAATTCAAGGGGGAATCCTTGTGAGTCCTCCGGGTTTCGACTTTTTGGCGAATCCTGTACGGTCATTGTAGTTCTCCTCAGATGTGATAACATGAAACACTCCGACCATCTGAAAAATCAAAATGTAAAGATCAGAGATGTTTTAATGCAACGGTGCTGAAGAACTACGCCAGCGTTGGATCTCGAGGCCGGTATCGAAGGTAGACCCCTTGTGTGAAATGGTTGAAGGGGACATCGATAGGAAGGTGAAGGAAATTGACCTGAGGGGGAATGCGGTCAGTTATGAGGATCGCCTTCGCCGAAAAATCAATTCTTGGATTGACTTGGAGCTGTTTTCCCTGCGTGAAGTAAGTTTGCGGCTCCGGTTGAGGGGCTCTATCATGCGCTGCAACCGCAAGATTCACTGTGTTGCCGACGGCAACTACTCTTGAGTCCTTATGCTGACCTGCCTGAGAGACTCCTGCAAAGCAGGAAAGAAGGAGAAAGAGGAAGATGGTATTCCGGATGCTGTTCACGATAGTAAGATAGACAACTCCCTGTTCATGGTCAACAAGGTGCTTGCCTAAAATGCTTGCGCTTCGAGTTATGCCCCGGCATTCTTGCATTGGGAGAATCTTCGACGCGCACTTACCTATTCTTTTTTCCTCGCTGCCAGCTGGCGGTCGAGCATGATGAGTCCTGCCGGCGCATCTCCAACCTGCTTCAAAAGATGTATGATTTCAGCGGCGTTCTTCTCTTCCTCCACTTGCTCTTGGATGAACCAGTGCAGCATCACCTGGCCGGGGTAGTCCTTCTCCTTGACCGCCAACTCGTAGAGACCGTTGATGAGCGAAGTCACTTTTTCCTCGTGTTCAAGCACTCTCTTCATCACATCGGCCGGATTCTTGAAATCAGATTTCGGTTTATCGATGGCTTCAAGCTTCACCTGCCCGCCCCGCTCGATGATGTGCTTGAAAAACTTCATGCCATGTCCGTATTCCTCCTGGCTTTGAACCATCATCCACTGAGCGAAGCCGGGGAGGCTCACCGACTGGAAGTAGGCGGACATCGAGAGATACAAGTACGACGAGTATATCTCGCGATTGATTTGCTCGTTCATCAAATCCATAAACTTGTTGGACATCATTTTGTCACTCCTTTCGTAAGAAGGTTCTCCGGTTTACAAAGCGTCAAAACGCTTCGACGAGCCAAAGGCTTAACTCCGGAATATATGTAATAAGCATGAGCGCAACAAGTTCCAGAACTATGAATACCAATACAGCTCTCGTGATGTGCAAAATCGGTTTGTGAAAGCGGAGACTCGAGAGAAACAGATTTAATCCGACCGGCGGAGTGAGATAGCCAATTTCCAGGTTTGTCAGAAAAATGATCCCAAGATGAATGGGGTTGATCCCAAACTGCATCGCAACGGGGATGATCAGAGGTACGACGACAAGAATTGCCGAGAAGATGTCCATCATCATGCCAACGATGATCAGGAAACCATTCAGAATCAAGAGAAAGGTCGTGGGACTTGTAATCGTCGCCCGAACCAGCTCGAAGAGCTTCTGAGGAACCTCGGCGTCGATCAGGTAGTTCGTCAAACCGAGCGCGGTGCCAACGATCGCAAGTATTGCCCCCACGAGGAGCATACTCTCTTTCATCACCCGCGGGATGTCGGTCGTCAGTTTGAGGTCCTTGTAGATAAACACTTCGACCACCAGAACATAAAACGCTGTCACGGCCGCCGCTTCTGTCGCTGTAAAGATACCTCCGTAGATCCCCCCGACAATGACAAGTGGGAGCGGCATTTCCCACGCCGCCGCCCTCGACGTGGTTGCAATATTTCTCCAGGAGAAAGGAACACGGGGCACTTTCGCCTTGACTCCCACAAAGATGCTATAGATCCCAAGAAAAAGAAGGAGGATGATGCCGGGAATGATTCCAGCCAGAAAAAGCTTGTCAATGTCCACCTTGGAGATTAAGCCATAGAGAATGATGGGAAGACTCGGAGGAAAAAGCAGGCCGATGCTCCCCGATGCCGTCACGAGGCCGAGCGAGAAACGCTCGGGGTAGAGTTCTTTGATTAACGCCGGATATAACAATCCTCCCAAGGCCACGATCGTGACGCCCGAAGCACCCGTAAAGGCTGTAAAAAACGCACAGGTGACAAGAACCACGATGGCAAGCCCTCCCGGCATCCATCCAAAAAACGCCTGAGCCACGTTGACCAGCCGTCTTGGAGAATTACTTTCCGCAAGAACATACCCCGCAAATGTAAAAAGCGGGATGGCAATGAGGACGGGGTTTTCCGCAATCGAATAGAGATTAATGATCACTGCAGACGCGTCAATACCCGACACTGCAAAACCCAGCAGGGCAAAAGCTCCGATGATCAGGAACAACGGAGCCCCCAAAAAAGCAAGCAGGCCTATCAAGAGAATGACCAGCCAGACGCTCACGAAGTCACCTCGTTCTTCAAGGCGGCGTTGGCATTCAGAATCGCTCTTACTGAGAAGTGAAGAATCAGAAGTCCAAATCCGATCGGGATGATGAGCGCCGAGTACCAGGTAGGGAGATCAGCATAAATGGTCGAACCGGCAATCATCTCGTTCTTCACATAGGTGACCGACGCCTGCAAAAGAAGCCAGCACACAACGACGGCAAACAAGTTTGTGATGGTGTTGATAACGCTTCGTGCACGCGGCGAGAGAAAACGGGTAAAGGCATCGATGTTGATGTGCCGTTCGCTTGAGGTCGCAAGAGCAGCGCCAAGAAACCCCGTCCATAAAACCAGATGTCGCAGGAGGATATCAACCCAGAGAATGGTTGAGTTAAACCCGTTCCGTAGAACAACCTGGAGAAACGCCATCACGACCATCGCGGCGAGCAACAGGACGAGAAGAGCGCCTTCAAATTTGTTCAGAAGAGAATCGAACTTCCTGAGGACGCTCATTGAGAGGATTTGTTGATCTTTCGGAATCCTGCGAGGGCGCTTTCGATCTTGTTGAGGAACTCTTCGGTATAGAGCTTTCCGACGAGTTGTCGTCGGGAGACACGGCCGATTTCCATATAATACTGGACATCCTGCGGACTCGCCTTGAGGAATGTAATACCTGTCTTTTTCAGAACATCGAGCGATGTCCGGTTGTCTTCGCGGCTCAACTTTGTCAGCTTCGCCATGTAGGTGCGCCCGTTCCGCACGACGATATCCTGGATGTCCTTCGGAAGGCCTTCGAGGTACTTTTTAGAGATGAGCACGGCTCCGACAGCGTTCGTGAGCGGCACATCGATCATGTATTTTGCCTGTGTATGCCATTGCAGCCCGATGCCTGCAAGCGGGGACGTGTAGAATGCATCCACAAGCCCTGTCTGGAGCGAGGTACGCACGTTTTCGAGGCCCAGGGGAATCGGGTTGAGGCCGAGAAGCTTGAATGCTGTCTCCGGAACGGGGTCGCCCTCCCACGTCCACATCTTGATGGACTTCAGGTCGTCTGGTTTGTTGATGGGCGTTTTCGTGAAAACGTACACAAACCCGACTTCCGTCATTCCGAGCAAAACATAGCCGCCTGAATCAAAGGCTTTTTCAAAGTCCTGCCCAAACTCCTTCTGAAGAAAATCCGTTTCCTGGTAATTTTGGACAAGAAATGGAGCTTCGAGGACACGGACCGAAGGCGCCACCTCACCGATTCCCATCCCTGTCACTCCAACGGAATGGAGCTGACCGATTCGCACCTTCCTCAAGTACTGTTGTTCCGACCCCTGCGATCCGCCATAATAGATTTTGAACCCTACTCTTCCTCCGCTTTCTTTTCGAATCGCTTCGTCATACTCCCTCATCACGTTGAGCAAGGCCGTTCCCTCAGGAGCCACGGTGGCAAACTTGATCGTGAATTCCTGGCCAG
>JANOGR010000117.1:0-9456 GCA_031406095.1 Ignavibacteriales bacterium | reverse complement strand
GCTCGTTCGCCCTGCGTGCGAACATCCAGCAAGAGCCCTGTCCCGGCTCCTTTGAGGTGTTTCGCAACTTCGTCAGCGGAGTACTGTGGGATCAACCTGCCGAGGAATAATTTTCGCACAGAGAAGAAGAGCATTAATGCAACAAGAACGTAGAGAAAGATTTGGGCTGGGGTCACCGGACACTCTCCTTTGCTGTCTCGCTCCAGTGCGTCGTGAGCAGGTGGTTGATATGCTTTTTGAGAAAAAACCGCACCAGAGAGCTTTCGCACTCGCGATCGAAATGTCCACAGAGATCATCAATAATGCGATAAGCCGCAGACTTGCTGGGGGCGGTTCGAATTTGTTCTGCAGCGTCCGCACAGTAGCGGGCGATCACCTCTTTTTGCTGACCCACATCCAGCACACGGTCACTGATGAGTTCCTCATTCACATTCATGGTTAATCCTCCAGTGCCTTCAGCACGCGGATGACCGGCTCAACGACCACCTCAGCATTGATGGAATTTGCGATGAGGCAGCCCTCGTGAGCGTTGTCTAGGGTCCGAAGCGTTTCCTCTACCGCCTCTTCGGCGCGCACGATGATCTCCGGTTTTAGAACGATTTTGGTAAACCGGTAGCCGCCGTCAATGAATTCCAGCAGCCCCTCGGCGTTGCTTTTATAGGAAACGACCGGCAGTTGCAGCCGTTGGGCGAATGCCATAAAGGTCGCCATCGTGCAAATATCAACTGAGGCGACAAAGAGATCTTCCGGCGTCCAAACGCCTGCTTCACCTTTGAACTCCGGCGGACTTGCAACCCTGAAGCTCGGTTTTCCCTCTGCGCTCAACGTGCCAGATTTCTTCTCAAGCCACGTTAAGTTGGTGTGATACGTGAACGTCTTGTATTTGATTTTCGGTTGTGCCGTGATAGTCTGATCCATCATAGAGTCCTTCCATCAATAATGCGTCGTAAGTGAAAGCCGGTATTCACTCTGTAGGATGCAGGAACGGCGGAAAGGGTGCAACCGGAAGTCGTACGCAAGAACGAGACGAAGGACCGCTTTTCGATCTCGACATTTATGCTCTTCAGCGCGGTTACAGGAACTTCGTTTGTGTTGTATGTTTTCGTCACGTCAACAAGCCGAATCAGGTTCACCGAGATTCCTAAGGTATGAGAGTTCTTGTTTCGCTGAGTTTCTCTACTGTGATGCGGGATTGGGGAGAACGACTCGGAAAAAAAGAAAAGAAATGTCTTGGCAATGTCCTCAGGGCTTGAGGCGTACGCACAGACAACTACCCGAGCTTCACCACCGAGAAAAGTCTTCTGCGCAAGGAGCGAGGAATATGAGGATGGGGGGGTATTCGGTACAACTTGATGGTTTTTTTCACGCTATCGAGATAAGCGTCGCAGTTCGGACATCGGTCAAGGTGCTTTTTGACCTCCATGAAACCCGGTGAGCTGAGTTTCAGGTCAAGATGGTCCAACACATGCCGTGCGACATCTGTGCATTTGATGTATGTTCGTCGGGGTCGCATAGCGAAGAAGCGACGCATCTTGAAAGACTTATCGAGCAGATGCGTCGCTTCTGATTTAAACTAGGCTAACTTTTCGGTTTTCTTCGTTGAAAACTTAAACGGAAGATACAGCGGGCACACTCCGACAAAGCTCGTGAGGGCGAAGACAACGGCGAAAACGCCGAGAATGATCGCCGCAAGGCCGCTGATTTGACCTGTGAAATACAATACTGCAATCGCCGAGGCGACAATAAGACGAAGAATTCGGTCTGTTGACCCCATGTTGAGTTTCATGCTTTTTTTCCTTTCGAAATGAAGATACAGGTTGAGTGAGTTACAGATAAGATGCGGGGAGGGATGAAAGGATTCGCCAGACTCCCGGAGTCTCACTCAGATTACTCCAATGAGACTCCGGGAGTCTCAAACTGTTGCGGGATTCTTAAACTGCTACTTCCATAATGCTTCTTCGATCCGATGCATTTCCTCAGCTCCAAAAGACTCAACGAAGACTCGATACTCCTCAATATTCCCAAAATGCGAGAGAACGAAATGTGTTTGAATCAATTTGCTCTTTTGACTCGTTCCTATGTAGTCCCGGTAGCTGGAAAACTCCCAGTCGCGGGCTTCCTTAACCAAACCGGCAAATACAGGGTTCAGGTGAATATACCTGGAAAGGTGAAGGAGATATTCTTCACTCTCAACGGGTTTTGACTGGAATCTTCCCTGAAAAAGATGTCCAACCCTTCCATAGACCTCATTTACCGACTTCACATACGAGATTAGGAAACGTTCAAATTTCTTTAAAAACTCTTTCACGTTAAGGATCTGCACCAGCAAATGATAATGGTTCGGCAATAAACAGTACGCGTGAACGACAGCATCCCCCTGAGAAACATACTTCGCAAAGCGCTCCAGGAAAAAGGCATAGTTCTTTTGCTCAAAGAAAATTTTATCCTTATTGTTTCCACGATTATAGATTCATGAGCGGTGAATTTAGTTGTTCGACGCGGCATGACGGAATCCAAACAAGATTGGCCAATTCTCAAAAAGAAGGTGAGACTCCCGGAGTCTCACTGAGCTTATTCAAGTAAGACTCCGGGAGTCTGACTGGTTACTTGAGCTTCAAAACTTTGTAAAGCTTTGCGCGGAAGGAAGATGGAACACGCGGGTTGCGGACCATATGGTACAACTTTACAGTTTTTTTCATGCTGTCAAGATATGCAGTGCAGTTGGGACAATCTTCGAGATGTTTCTTGATCTCACGGCACTTGCGGGAGCTCAACTTGTAATCGAGGTTTTCGCAGATGTGCTCTGCGACGTCGATGCAATTGTGTATTTTGACCAACTTGGTTTTCATGCTTTCATGTAACCGTGTAATTGTTCGCGTAAGAATGCCCGTGCCCGATGGAGCCTGGATTTGACGGCGGGAACAGAAAGTTTCAGGATTTTTGCCGTTTCCTCGGCCGATTGATCCTCAATATCTCTCAGCAAAAACACAGCACGGTAATCGGGTGGTAATTTACCAATCGCCTCATCCAGGACGTGTTTGAGCTCTTCGTTCACGACTTTGTCGAGTGGAGTGTCCTTCCATGACGGGACGGTCTGAATGACCTGCCCGGTTGCATCGCGGAGCGGGTCTTCCATGAACCCTTCCGGCGTTTCCAGCGGTACGGAGGCAATATCGATCTTCCGACGCCTCCTTTTCATCAGGCAGTTGTTCGCAACGATTCTGTAGAGCCACGTGCTGAACTTCGATTTCCCGTCAAACTGCTTCAACTTCTTAAAGACGTTGACAAAAGTATCGTGGTATGTTTCTTCAGCCTTTGCATTGTCGCGACAAACCGTCAACGCAAAGCGGTACACCATATCCTCATAGTTATGCACGAGTCTGGTAAACGCCAGCTCATCCCCCTGCTTCGCTTTGCGGATGAGCGAGACCTCTTCGATTTCCGGAACCTGCGTGACCATTTGAAATATGATGCATGAACTTTTGCAAAGATTCAATCGAAGAACGTCGAAAGGACCGCCGTTCTCTCAATTCTTGTGCGCCTACTTCTTAGCGCCACCACAGCAAATCTCATACTTTACGCCGCAGGGGCATTCAAAACACTCCTGGTCCAGCCTGCGCGTCACAATGGTACCGCCGCTATGTTTGCAGATGCACCCGTGATGCGTTTCGTGAAGCTGTGCATACTGGACGACATCTTGGCCGTCCATGACGAGAAGGGCATTGTGTGACTTGAGCAAATCTTTTGCAGAGAATTCTCCCGATGCCGAGCCTTTTGCGTCCGTCTTGAATGAACCGACTTTTTTCCTGTCTCCGGAAGCCTCGTTGAGAAGGACGATATCGTATTCAGAATTCTTTGCCGCATCCCGGACGTCGACCCGGACTCGCTCCTCGTCCGCCATCACCCGGACGATACCGTGAGACTTGATTTGTCTCTTGTCATAGTGATTCGTAATGACAGCCGGGATGACGAGAGAATTCGGCTTAGCAATTTGGCCCACCATGAGACTGTGAATGATTAAAGTGGCGGCGACTGGAAGGCAATTCGGAGTTTATGCATAGGAGTTTCCTTTCAAAGGATCAGATTCTTATGATCATCAAGCATCCGTGCGAGAGTTTGAGCGACTGGTTAGGCGGCGTTTGACTATTAATGATAATGGTGGCACGCTAACTATAGTATGTAGACCTAAAGTAGGCACATTAGTAAATTGCACATATGAAAGAATCAATTCTAGTGAAGTTTGGTAAGCGTGTTCGTGAAGAAAGAATAAAAAAGGAATGGTCGCAAGAGCAGCTTGGTGAATTGGCAAACGTGCACAGGACGTACATTGGAATGATCGAAAGGGGTGAGAAGAATATCACTCTGTCGAATATCGAGAAAATAGCAAAGGCTCTTGGTGTTCATGTGCACATCTTGACGAAAGTATGACGCACAAAGAAATATTGAAAGAGGCGGCTGGAAAGCTTGAGGGCTTGAAGGGGCAATTGATGGAGGTGCTTGAGATATCTAAACCGCAAACGCTTGAGTATGCCCAACACCTTGCTAAGGTTGTGTCAAAGCTTTCTCCAATGATAGGTAACATGATCGAGTTTAATTCTGTCGTGGAATTGAACAAGAGCGATTGGAAGGGTTTGGGAAAATGGATACGGCAAGATCCCGGTTTTCCTGATACGATATTTGCTGGGGAGGTTCATCCAACTCCAGGAATTGAGATCAAAACTTGGTTTCCGCTGGCAACAGAGATCACTGCACGCTTCAAAGATAGCGTAACGCACTTCGAACAGGATCAAACTCTGGTTGCTCTTGTGGCATGGTTGCCAAGTCATGTCATCTATGGTAAGTCGAAGATTCTAGATGTGTGGATTGGGTCGGCTAGGAGCTTGGCAATAGCAAGAGATCTGCACTACCACAACCCACCTGACTACTTGGTGTTCGAGCCAGAAGACACATCTGAGAGAACGTCGAACTTGCAACAGACGAATACCAATGGCTATAAGTTTCAAGGAACCAAAAAGGATTTTGAGCGGGCCAAGAGAGTTGTTGAATCTTGGGGCCCAAAGGGTGTCGAGTACAGCCCTGAACCGAGGTATCAGAAACAAGTGAAAGAATTGCTAGGCCAGTATTCTTACCGGCTCGACACAAATTTTGCAAAGATTGATCGAATTGAGCACGTTGATCTCGAAAAATTCAAAAGTAGAGTACTGAATATGGAATTTCATGGACGGTCGATCAATGAGTGGTCGGCAATAATTGCTGAGGAAACCGCAAATTTGTTGGATGTTCTCAAAACTCTAATATGATTTGGCTCGCAGCATCCTTGATGCGTGAAACTGCTTGAGAAAAGACACCTTCATCAATTTCGGCCGAATAGCATTTCCTTCCTAATACCTTGCCGGCAATTGATGCGGAACAAAGGCCAGCAAAGGGTTCCCAAATGACGTCATCCTTCTCCGTGGAGGATTCGACGATAAGCCGCATGAGTCGCAAAGGCTTTTGGTTGAGGTGAGAAGCCTTTGTGCCATTTCGAATCCTTTCTTTGCCGTTTAGAGGTGGATGACGCCACACGTTTGTAATTCCATGGGGGCAAAAGAATTTGGATCTCATGCGAGCCCAATCCGAGGTTGGAATTGGTTTTGAGCCATTAACTGAAAAGTATGGCCTTCCTTTGGCGTCGCCATGGTGATTTGCATACTTGGCAAGTTTCTCAAAAGCGTCAGGTGGCGGGTAATACCAAAGGTGGTCAGCTGTGAGGTATTTTCTCGTAGCCGCATCCTTCACTTCACATGCTTCGTTTGCTTTAGAGAAAGGCAACCCAGTACGTTTCCATTCATGGCGAAGCCATTCCTTCATAGTCATAACTGTACCATTCGCGAAAAACTCTGCTCGTCGAACATACTGAACGCACACCTCTGACACGACTGGAAATTGACGAAGCGTTTTAGTGTTTGAGTTCCCTGCAATGTGTTCGATTCCTTTGTCCCAGACGTGACAATTGACGTATTCCCAGCCGCGATCGACAAGGAGCCTGTGCACGTTTGCCCACCCATGTTCACTATTCCAAAACCAAAGAGTCGTCTGAGGAGTTGAAAGCCTACTCCAAGCTTCAATGTGGGGAAGATACCATTGGTCAAGCTGGTCGGAAGTGTGAGGATCGCCAGAGAAGCCACCGATGCCATATGGGCCGTCAGAAACTATTGCGGTGGGAGTCGGCCATTGCTGATAGAGTTGAAGGGAGTCGGCGTTAAACAAGTGTAAACTCTTATCGTGGGTGACGAAAGTTTTCATACTGAAGTAATTTAAGAAAAAAAGCGTGCCACTTCACGTTAAATTCCAAGAAGGCAAACGCCGCCTAATCTCATTAAGCTGAACCGACTCGCCTTTAGCGAAACATTACCGGTTCACCAGGTTCTTCATCACAAACGCGGCAATGGCTTCTCCCTCCCGGTCCGGGTCCCAAACGTTGGCCGGCCGCTCAGCGAGGCGGCGCATGTACCACGGGAACCAATGTGTCCCGTAACTAATGAGCACACGCATCTTGTATCCCCGCTGGGCGATTTGCCGCTGCAGCCCACTAATGCGATTGGGTCGCAGGCACGCCAACAAGGCCACTATGCAGCAGTCTTGATGGGAAGAGTATCGGATTCGATTTTTTTGAGATTGACGGTCTTGCTCGCGTTGTCAATATCAATCCCAACAATGGCGCCTGTTTCATCGAAATCAACGACGACGCCACGAGCTACCTCTTTCGAATCGACGCTCTTTTTTTCGGAAAGGTCGATGTAAAGTGAGTCTGTATCAGGATAGTAGTTGAATTTCATGTTAGCCCTCCTTGAAATCGCGGTCAGGAAACGTATTGTGAACCGTTTCACCATCAGCTAAAGTAACGACACGAAGATATTTGCCGAGTTCCTTCACGTATCCCCAATAGCGAACTCGTCCCTCAGGTTGAATCTCCTTTTTCACAGGATTCTTGAGTATTCGTTCAATCCATTCAAGCTTCAAGTATGTTCGTTTGTGCAAGACTTGTTCACGGAAGTAGCGAGTCGTCTTCACGCCGAAATATAGCCATCTTCTGCTTAATTTGAAAGATCACTCGATGCGGGCCTACTCACCTCCGTTTGGATTGAAGGCAGCGGCTCTAGTAAAACTTTACCTATTCACGATGTTTTTCATGACAAACCAAACGTTTGCTGGACGCTCGGCGAGGCGGCGCATATACCACGGGAACCAATGCGTCCCGTAACTAATGAGAACGCGCATCTTGTATCCCCGTTGGGCGATCTGCCGCTGCAGTCCGCTCTTGATCCCGTAGAGCATCTCGAATTCACATCGTTCCTTCGCACCATTTGCAGCCTGTACAGTACGGACGATGTTTTCATCGTGCGTTCCTATGCCGATGATGTTCTTGTTTTTTCCCCAGCGCTCAAGCATTTGGTGAACGAGCGCCATGTAATTCCTGTCGACATCGGCTTTGCTTTGGAGGGCGATGGAAGGATCTTCCTTGTAGGCGCCTTTTACGAGGCGGATTGCAGGAGAGAGGGGCAGGAGTGATTCGAGGTCCTTTTTCGTCCGGTGCAAGTAGGCCTGCAGACACACTCCCACATTTTTATGGTTTTTCTTGGCTTTCCTGTAAATCTCGAGGGTTCGGTCTACATACGGCGACCCTTCCATGTCAATCCACACGAAATTATTGTGCTTGGCTGCCCGTTTCATCAGGACTTCGAGCTTCTTGAGAGCCAGGTCAGTGCCAATGTCCAGTCCAAGCTGTGTGAGCTTGATGGAAACGTTGGCGTCCATTTTCCGCTTTTTGATGTGGTCGAGGACTTCGACATAGTGACGTGTGACGAGGCCGGCCTCCGCTTCGGATGAAATGTTCTCGCCGAGATGAGTGATGATCGCCGAAATTCCTTCCACTTGTGAAGCTTCCGCGGCGGCGAGGGCAGATCCGAGGTCTTCTCCCGGCATGAATCGTTTGACGGCGCCTTGGAAAAAACTATAGTGGGTGAGAGTGTCTTGCAGTCGTTTGCTCTGCGACCCCCAGAGCAGGGCGTTGCGCATGAGGCTCATAAGTCGTTGTCTCCGGTTGGTGAGTACGGCGGACAATCTTATTCATTTTTTGGATGGTAGTCAACGGCGGGCGGGGAGCGGTTTTAACCGGGTAGGGGCGTTCCCCGCCTGCCTAATGGTTCATTGAGGCGGGCAGGAATTGAACGCCCCTAGGCAAGTGAGGCGCTCTTTTGCGGGTGAGACTTCCGAAATTTCCCGCACAGTCCCCGCAAAATTTCGGAAGTCCTATTGGGGAATCAAATAAAAAAGGCATCCCGGATTACGAGATGCCTTTGCTTTCTTGAGAAGCCGAATTCTATTTTGCGCTCACAAACCGCTTTCCCGCTTCATCCCAGTTCACCACATTCCACCAGGCCTGCACATAGTCTGCGCGGCGGTTTTGGTATTTCAGATAATACGCATGTTCCCACACGTCGAGGCCGAGAACGGGAACACCTTTCACGTCGGCAATATCCATGAGCGGGTTATCCTGATTCGGCGTGGAGGCGATGGCGAGCTTGTCGTGCTGCTTGACGAGCCATGCCCATCCCGAGCCGAAGCGCCCGGTCGCTGCATGGCCAAACTGTTCCTTGAACTTGTCAAACGAGCCAAAGTCGTGGTTGATAGCCGTTGCCAGTTCGCCGCCCGGCTGTCCGCCGCCTTTCGGTTTCATCCAATTCCAGAACGAGGTGTGGTTCCAATGCCCGCCCGAGTTGTTGCGAACAGCGGGAGAGAGCTTTGAGACGCCGGCAAGGATGTCTTCGAGAGGCTTGGATTCCCACTCGGTTCCTTTCGTGGCGTTGTTCAGGTTGTTCACGTACGCCGCATGGTGTTTGCCGTGGTGGATTTCCATCGTCATCTTGTCAATGTAGGGTTCAAGTGCATCGAACGCATATGGCAGATTCGCAAGCGTGAAAGCTGTGCCGGCTTTCTCTTGCGCTTGCACTGAAGCGCCGGCAACGATGGATGCCATTCCTCCGAGTGTTGTCGCAACAAACTCTCGTCGTTTCATGTGGTCTCCCGAATCGGGTAGACTTCCGAAGTCTTCAAGACTTCTGAAGTCTACCATGTTTTTTTACGTTCCCGCTGAATAATCGTCGATGTATTTCACTTGTTCTTTCGTCAGGCTGTCGATCTTGTATCCCATCGTTCGGAGCTTGACGCCGGCAATTTCCTGGTCCTGCTCTGCGGAGATGTCATACACCTTGTTTTCCAGTCGGCTGCCGTTCTTGCGCGACTGTGCAAGCCGAAGCTGCGACATGAACTGGTTTGCGAACGACATGTCCATGACCTCGGAAGGGTGGCCCTCTGCCGCGGCAAGGTTTACGAGCCGGCCTTTCGCAAGCAAATAGATCCGTCGGCCGTCTTTCATCGTGTATTCTTCATTGTCAGCGCGGACCTCGCGGACGC
>JANOGR010000110.1:0-1840 GCA_031406095.1 Ignavibacteriales bacterium | reverse complement strand
TCGATAAAGACGTGAAGAGCGATGCCAAAACGAACATTTTCGTGAAGGATATGCTGATCGAGTCGGCGCTAGACATGGTTCCGGGGTTGGACGGTGAGTTGGCCGACCCCTACCGGTGTGGTCGGCTGAGTATTTGTATAGAAATAGCTCCCATCATCTGCTCTCTTTAGACCGCTGGTGTCCTTTGAGGAGAAATCGAATACCGTTCTTGTCCGGTTGACAAGCGGGATGCTAAGCTGAATATCAGTGGTTGGTGCGACCGGAGAAAGCGGCTGGTCTACGCATCGAAGCGAGAGAAAAATACTGAGAACCGTCGCTACGGTCTTCAGCGAAAGGCAAAGACGACGGACATGTTTGACGAAAGAAATTATACCATGCCCTTTCCGAGCTTGTGGAAATGCATCTCACCGGATTGTCTCCCGGAGAGAGAGGGAGGAATCATTCTCCGGGGGCGATTCAGACGCTAGTGAAACTTCTCGTCTTTGGGAGGGGGTTGAAAACCATAGAGGGTGCCACCGGCTACCTCGCCGGCGATCTTGATCTCACCGAACTTCTTTTCGAACTTCTCTGTGTTGTCCTTCAGCGCGTTCAGCAGCATCTTCGTGTGTTGTGGTGTCATCACGATTCTGGAAAGGACTCTTGCCTTGGGAGTTCCCGGGAGCACACGTGTAAAATCGATGACGAACTCAGCGGGAGAGTGTGTGATGATCGCGAGGTTCGAATAAATCCCTTCTGCCTCTTTCTCGCCAAGCTCAATGTTGATCTGTTGTTGCTGAATCTGGTCGCTCATATATTCCTTTCCGGTTTTGAGCAGCTTGACGAAGCCCGCTAATTTCCCTTGCGAATTTTATCCGCCTTTTCAAAAGCGTTCTTTGCTTTATCCGACTGGCCAAGCCGAGCATACATCGTACCGAGTGTTTCCCAAACGCTTGGGTCATCCTTCTTCATTTCACTCACCTTCTCCATGTACGGCAATGCTTTCTTGAACTTTTCCTTGAACTCCTCCGTGTCTTCGCCCTTTTCGTTTGCCGCTTTGATAATGTCCACTCCCCAGTTATAGTAGGTAGCTCCCAGGTCAAAGATGGCATCGACAAAATTGGGGTCGATTTTTTGTGCCACTTCAAATTCAGAAATGGATTTGATGAAATCGCCGTCCGTTCGATAGAGAACTCCAAGGATGTAATGTATCTGCTTGTTATTCGGGTCGTTCTTGGCCGCCTGCTGGTAGGTCTTGATCGCCTCCTTTATTTTCCCAGCCTCCACATAGGCTCGCAGGAGAAAATTGAGGTTGTCGTTGTCGGCCGGGTCAGCGTCCTTTACTTGCTCAAGCGCATGGATTGCACTATCGAACTCTTTCATCGCAAGCCTGGATTCCGTCGAATCAATCGTCGATTTGTAGGGAGATGTAAACGTCTTTTGAGTGACTTTGTCCCCATCAATGGACAGTTTCATGCTGTAATTCTTGTAGGTCCATTCTTCCTTTTTCGTCCCACGGGCACCCTTTTTCACATCATCAGGAGCTCCGAGAGTCCTCATGACATCATTCTTGCTTGAGCCTTTCTTTACTTCATCGAGGTCTTTCAGAGTCTTCAGTTTTCCCGCATTGTCGGCTTCAAACTTGCTTTTGTGGTCGTAGGCCCATTGCAGGTAGATCCTGCCCGCCCTCTTTAAAGACTCCACATCTTTTCCCTTCTCCCAGGCTTCATTGAAAGCCTTTAAAGCGTTGGGATAATCTCCCTTGTTGTTGTACGCGTAGCGCAGATAGCGATACGTGAGGGCGGTATCCGGCCAAGCCAGGGATGCCTTCTGGAATTCTCCTAGCGCCTTGTCGAAGTACTCG
>JANOGR010000252.1:0-3041 GCA_031406095.1 Ignavibacteriales bacterium | reverse complement strand
TCAGGATCCGGCGGTTGCTGATCGCGACCCGGAAAATGTAAGGCGCAAGATAGCGCAGCGCAGTCTCTCCTGAGCCAACCGCCAGCAAATCAACCACCCAGGATTGTTTCCAGATTCGTGAAGGGATTCCCTTCAACAAATCGGCTTTCTTGAGCGCATGTCGGAATTTGCCGGCAAATATTCTGGCCAATGCCTTTTGCGGAACCAGATAGGGATAACGCAGTGAGAGCCAGCTTTGCCCATCTTCCGACAAACAGCCTCCACAGACCAGCATATGAACATGTGGATGGTAGCGAAGATCGCGCGTCCATGTTTGAAGAACGCTGATGATTCCAACCATCCCGCCCAGATACTTTGGGTTTTCCGCTAGCCCCAGTTTCCGAGTTATCGTTGCATCGATGCCGTTGTTTTGCCAAGCACCTCTGGCCGTAGTTGTCTGGGAATAGGCCTCCAGAGCCTCTTTTAGTCCTTTTTTCCCTTTTCTCTCTTTTTCAACGGTAGTCTAGAATATTTGTATATACCAAACATATTAGAGGATTGCCCGAATGTGCTGGCAGGCCGGAGTGCTTGTATATTGGGGATAAATCAAGACATGGTGTGGGTATTGACAGGTACAGTCTTTCCGTGGTATATACGAAACATGGCCAGTCTTCAACCTTACACCTCGGGCGGCAAGCGGTACTATCGAATTGTCGAATCATACCGGGATGAGAACAAGCAGCCAAGAATCCGCGTCTTACGTCACTTAGGAACCGCAGACAATCTCGTGCGAATGCTGGCCGAAGGACCGGGTAAAGCACTATATGCCGAGGCGAGGGAGTTCGGGGCCGTGGCCGCTCTACTGGAAATCGCCGAGGCGATTGATCTCGTTGGAACGATTGACCGGCACGTCGAGAAACGCGACCAAGGGGCGACAGTGGGCCAATACATGCTGTTGGCAACAATAAACCGCACTGTGGCTCCGACAAGCAAACGCAGGCTGGCATCTTGGTACTCTGGTACGATCCTGACTCGATTAGTCCCGTTCAAGAGAGGATCTCTGCGGAGTCAGCGCTTCTGGGATCACATGAGGTATCTGGGTGCGGAGAATCTGCTGGCCATCGAAAAGGAATTAACGACCAGTATTGTAGAAAAATACAACCTGAATCTCGGGGCGCTTTTTTATGACGCGACCAACTTCGATACGTTCCTGTCTTCGGAGAATCCGAGCCGGTTGGCAAAGCGAGGCCATGCAAAATCAAAACGGACCGATCTCCGGATCATCGGTCTGGCGTTGATGGTTTCCTCAGATTTTCACGTTCCCTTGTTTTCCCGAGTCTATGAGGGAAACAAGGCTGACTCGGTGAGCTTCAGTGAAGTACTTGATGACCTGGTGACGCGTTATCAGATCTTCAGACAGCGCTGCCGCAAGATCACACTTGTTTTTGATAAGGGCAACAACTCCGAGGATAACATCAAGGAATTGGACGGCAGTCCCTACTATTTTATAGGTTCTTTGGTTCCGACCCAGCACAAGGACCTCCTGAGCATACAACTGGAGAAATTCCGCTATTTACCGGGAAGCAGATTCAAAGGGGTACGCGTCTATCGAACCGAAAAGGAGGTTTTTGGAAAGAAACGGACAATTGTCGTTACCCGGAGCCAAACGCTGTTGCGAGGGCAGGTTCGAGGAATACGTCAGCACCTGAGGAAAAAAATTGCTGCATTGCAGCTTTTGCAGAAGAAGCTGGCGAGAAGCTACCAACCGGGATGGTCAGGCAAGCCCTATACTCAGGACGGGCTCGAAAAAGCGACCGGCCAAATTGTATCAGGGCAATACGTAAACGAGTTCTTATGGGTCAAAGTCAGCAAAAGGGGAGGCCGTCTTCTTCTGAAATTCGGTATAGATGCCGCCAGTTACCGGAATTTGAAACGACGCGTTCTGGGCAAACGGATACTATTTACGGATAATGCGGAATTTACCAATGAAGAAATCGTCTTGGGATACCGGGGCCAGTATCATGTCGAACAGGCGTTCAAAGATATGAAAGATCCTTACTTTATTGGCTTTTCTCCAAACTATCACTGGACCGACCAAATGATCCGAGTCCACGGGTTTTATTGTGTCATGGCGCTGACGCTATCTTGTCTGCTCCATCGGAAAGTCGATCATTTGGGAATTGATCTCAGCAAAACCGCGATACTACGAGAATTGCAAGGCATTAAGGAAATCGACAATTACTACCCGCCCCAATCCACAGATCCCCTGGCTGGCGGACGCCCCCGTTCAGAAAACACCATGACGAAAATGAACCCGGTTCAGGAGAAACTCTTCAAAGGGCTCGGTCTCGGCAAATTCCTCAAGAATCGCTAGGTTCGTATATACAGACTCGCCTTCCTGCTCTATCCTCGGAAACCCGCATCCATGGCCATATCCAGCCTCTCGTCCCTGCTGCAGCTAGACGTAACTCGGAAACTGGGGCTAGGTCAACAGCGGACTCTTGTTTTTCTTTTGCGTAGTAATCATCCAGGGACGTACTGGCAGCGTATTCTTTGCAGTAGATCTCGTAGTTTCTCATAGCCTGAATGCCACGTTCTTCACTCCATCTCCATTGCCCAGTCTCAGGTTTAATTGCGAAAATCTCATACCGCATCGTCGGCCTATCCGTTCCCCGCCAAAATGTATCCCACTTTCCCGGGTCCGGTTTATCCCCAAAACGCTCAAGTTTGGGAAGTCGCACATCGGGCGACTTTGAGTAGAGGTATATAGTATCGTGACCAGTTGAAAGCGCATCAATTGTATCGAATTGTGCTTGGACATTCTTAGTTCCCCGGCGCACAATTATCTCATTCTTGAAAGAAGTTTCACCGAGGATTTCGTCGAGGAGAAGTTTGAGTCTTGCGCCCTCCCGATAATCAATGTGAGCAAAGAGGAGCCCGTCCACGGACAAAAGCTTCCGATAACAGGCGACTCTGTCCCTCATAAGGGTTAGCCAGATGGAATGCTCTAATCCGTCATCGTAATGTTCAAAAGCCGAACCAGTGTTGAAGGGCGGATCGAT
>JANOGR010000062.1:0-2278 GCA_031406095.1 Ignavibacteriales bacterium | reverse complement strand
GGCCTCCCTTAGTTCTTATGTGGCTCTGCTTCTAGGTTCTCAAATCAATCCCCCGGTTTATCTTTTTGCATTGAGTTGCTCTTTGTCTTTTTGGCAGCAACAGCAACGCTCGGTCTTTTTGTTTCCCCTGTTTTATGAATTGTTCGACCTTTGCATTGCAAAATCTTTCATAGGAACATGTTCCGTGCCAGGATGCTCTGTTAGTTCACAAATCTTTTCTCCCTGCCTGTTCGTGTCACTTAACTGCAATCAAGCTAACTATTTGATGAGAGACCCGCAAGAGATGCCTCTGCAAGACACTAGGTAAATTACCTACACGCCGCTTTAGGTAATTTACCTAATCACATTCAGGAAAAGAATATATGCTGATCGGAAAACGGGTGGAGGAGCGAAGAGTCTGCGCGTTTCTTTTTTTGGGAGCGAACTCCGATTTCGCTTAAGTCAATTGCGGATATTCTTCTTCGCAGTCTTCTTATTCCAGCCGCTCGGCAATTGATATCCGATGCGCTGGTTGGGAAGGTCGATGACGATCGAGTCTGGCTCGACTTCCTGGACGTTTGCATTCCGGAAATCGGTTTCCTGGAAGAGGGTGTCGAGAAACAAGGTCATCTTCAAACCCTGGTTTGTGCGAGAAACAAGCGTCTGGACAGAGTTCACGTTTGAGAGTCTTTGCTTTTGTTGCTGGGTAGCGGGCAAATTCCTCGAAGACATTTGCTGCAGCTGGACTCCTTGTTGAAAAGACGGCTGAGTATCAGCCTTTGGAACCTGAGCGTCCAGCGCCTTCTTCTTCCGACTTTCTTCTCCAAACGCTCCATTCTTACCAGTTTGCTTCATCACGGTTCCTTCCACCCAAACCTGGTCGTCAACCTGGTCAAGCTTCTGACCCTGTATTTCGTCGAGGGATATTCTATGCTCTGTTCGTTGTTGAGCTGCACCTGCTCCGCTTTGAGCCGCCGCGGAAAGCGCAGACCGGTCTTCACGTTTTTCGCCGTCGAATTGAAGCTTTAGCGGGGTTTCAATTTTCGTTTCCTTCCCTGTCTTACTTCTGAGGGCAAGATCCCTTTCGCGATCATTTGTAAGATCCGAAATCTCTTGTTTCTGAACGGCAGCTCTTTCCGGAACCCGATCTTTCATATCTCCCAGAGTCTCTGCCGGCTTGGATTCGACCTGTTGTTTTGACTGCGGTGGAAACCATTCATTGAAAAAACCTATTCCGACGATGATCACAATGGTCGCCGCAGCACTCATGATTCTCGCCCACGGGATCCGCCGGCCCGGCTCATGCGCCAGCCTTTGTCGCAACTTGTCCTTCATTTCCCCGCGGCCGAACATTTTGATTCCTTCAACAATCTCCGTCTCATCCTTGAGCCGGGCGCGGCATTCCATACAGGTGCGCAGATGCCCATCCAACTGCTTCCGTTCACTCTCCAATACCTTCCTCAATGCATAGCGCTCGAGTAAGTCGGGGTCGTTGGTCCAGTGTGTTCCGTTCATTTGATTTACGCCTCACCAAGTCGGAGTTTTTTCAAAAAACTCTCCAGTTCTTTTTTGCATTGATACTTTTTCGCCTTCGCTGTATCGGCGTTTGCTAAACTCATTTCAGCGGCAATCTGGTCCATCGAAAGCTCATCCCAGTAGAAGAGCACAAGAATCTTGCGGCATTGTTCACCGAGTTTCCCCATGGCCAGCTGAACCAGTTTCGTCCGCTCCTCATCGACGATTTCCTCCAGAATAGAAGCGCTTTCGTCTGGAGGGTCGATGTCGTTATCTGTTTGTGGTATTTCCCTTCGACGCCGGGCCAGCCTCCTCGACCACATGTTCTTCATCGTTGCGTAAATGAAGGTGCTCAACTTTGCCGAATATTCAAACTTCCCCGCCCGAACTTTCTCCCACAATACTATGAGGACTTCCTGAAGCATGTCTTCTGCATCGTCAGGCGTCCCATTGTTCCTTGTAACATATGACGCCACCATTGTTCGGTTTTGTCGATACAGGATGACGAGAGCCTCATCGTCTCCATCCCGCATCAATTTCAAAACCCGTGCATCGTTATGCAAATAGAACAACTGCGGACTCATTTACCTTTCAAGAGTTAATGATATGATCGAGCAAGAGGTAAATTACTAATAACCCATTCATCTTTCAATCAATTACAGGAGGCCTTATGAAGCCCTTCGCTGTTGCATCCTTTATCGCTGTCGTCTGCTTCTTCGCAGTTCCTGCTGCGATGTCTCACTGTATAGCTCTGTCGCCGGGGGGGATCGTGCTCGACGGCAAG
>JANOGR010000043.1:0-53478 GCA_031406095.1 Ignavibacteriales bacterium | reverse complement strand
CCTTCCTGTTCAATCGGGTTTTGCGTCGCCAGCACAAAGAACGGTTCTTCAAGCCTGTGAGTTTGGCCCGCCGCTGTCACATGATGTTCCTGCATCGCCTCGAGAAGGGCGGCCTGAGTCTTCGGGGGAGTTCTGTTGATCTCGTCGGCGAGAATAATATTCGCGAAAACAGGGCCGTGCACGAACTTGAATGATTTCTGGCCCGTGGAAACATTTTCCTCGATGATTTCAGTCCCGGTGATGTCGCTCGGCATCAAATCGGGTGTAAACTGGATGCGATTGAACTTGAGGTCGAGTACATCGGCGAGCGTTTTGATCAACAAAGTTTTGGCTAAACCCGGGACTCCGACCAGCAGACAATGGCCGCGGGACAAAAGAGCAATCACCAAATGTTCGATGATGCTCTCGTGGCCAACGATCACCTTGCCGATTTCGGACCGAAGCTGATCGTAAGCCACCGAAAGACGTTTTACGGATTCTACGTCGCTCAAACTTCCACCCTTGACCTTTGACTAAAACCGTATTTCATAGAAGATACTTTTCTTCAGGCCGGCCACCCATTCCTGATTTGTGCGGTTCTTCTTCATATAAAGCGCCAGTTGTTCCACCCGGGTGAAATCGTCCTCAATATTCATGGCGTGTGATGGGATCCGTTTCCGCAGCCAAATGATCTGAAAGCCGTAACTCGCTCCCAGAGTGACTCGATGCGGCTGGCTGATTTCTCCCGTCGTCATTTCTGTCACCACGGATGCAAAGTCCGCGGCGAGCTGGTCAACGGTGAGCTCCCCGAGGTCTCCGCCGAGCAGTTTGGATTCCTCATCCTCAGAATACTTTTTTGCGAGATCCGAAAAAAATTCACCTTTGAGAATGCGTTCTCGCAACGCACGAAGTTGCTGTACGGTTGTAGAATCGCTGGCAGCACCCTTTTCGATCTTGAGGAGAACATGCCTGGCTCGCACGGATTCCCCGCGCCGCCCGATCAGCTGGATGACGTGAAAACCGTACTGCGTTTTCACGATGCTGGAGATTTCGTTTTCCTTCAACGCAAACACGACCTCTTCGAACTCGCGCACAAAATCGCCGCGTTTCACCCAGCCGAGATCACCTCCCCCGGAGGCCGAACCATCTTGCGAGTGGCGCTTTGCAAAATCCTCAAACTTGCCGCCTGCACGGATGCTGTCCAGAATCGCTTGCAATTTTTGGCGTGTCTGCAGCTGGTGGGAGGAATCGGCTTTGGGCACCATAAAGATGTGGCTCAGTGCGAACTCCTCCGGAACACGGGGCAAGCTGTCTTTAAACGTCGTAAAGAATTCCTCCGCTTCCCTGCGGCTGACGGTCAACGACGCCTCACGGGATTGTCGCACACGCTGGACCAAAAGCTGTTTCCGCATTTCGTCCCGGAATTCCCTTTTGATGCGACTAATGGGCTTGCCATAGTATTGCTCAACCCGCTCCGTCGACCCGAGCTGGCGTGTGATATTCTGGATCTGCTGGTCCAATGCCTGGGTCACCTGATCGTCCGATACCTCGAAGCTGTCGATGATGGCTTGCGCGAGGATCAGCTTTTCTGCCACCATGGCATCCAACACCTGGCGTTTCAAGTCTTCCTTCGTCGCATCGAGCTTGTTCTGCAAAGCGATGAAGTTGACCCGTTCGTTCAGCTCCGACTCGGTAATAATTTCCCTGTCCACTACAGCGACAATCCGGTCGATGAGCGTTTGAGAACGGCACGGCGTGAACCAAGCAATCAGGAGAAATAAAAGTATAAATCGGGTCTTCATTTTTAGTCTAACGGCTTGGTAAGGCTCACGGTATCGCTCACGGCCGAGCTCAGCAATACTTCAACGTTATGCTGGATGCGAAGGTTCGCCAGCAGCGAGTCATATATTCTTTTGCGCCGCTCGACGGCAATTCTTCCGCGGATTTCATCTTCCACGAACTTCAGGTCAGCCCGTTGTCCCTGCCTGGAAAAGCGCCAGGCGATCAGCACATAATAACCGTCGGCGGTATTCACCGGGAACGAGGGTTCACGGGCGCTGATTCCCGCAGCCACGCGCCACAATTCAGGCGGGAAGAGCGAGGCCTGCGTATGATACACAGAATCAACGTGGGCACGGACCGACAATGCCTGGACGGGGTTTTCGAGCGTCAGTTTCAGCGCCTCAGCCCATACAATGCCGCGGAGCACCGAATTCCTGTAAGCCGTCGCAGCGTCGCGCTGGACGAAGAGGACATAACTGACAAGCGCAACATCGTTCGTGAGGTTGAATTCTTCCTTGTGGGTTTCAAAGTAGTCCCCGACTTCATTGTCGGTTGCCCTCACGCTCCGGTCGTTGAACACTTCAATCTCCAGGAGAGCTTGAATGGCAAGCTGACGCCGTATCTTTTCGAGTCGTGAACTAATGTTGTCGTTCCGGTCAAGGCCGCGCCGCACAGCCTCCCGGTACAGAATTTCGTCCGTCAGCCAGCGCTGGATATATTGCTGAAGCTGTGACTCGGAAATGGCCGTGGAATCGAGGTCTGCCCGGATATGATCCATCGTCAACGTCTGGTCGTCCACGCGTGCGACCGCGTTCTTTGAAGAGCCTTCCCGACCACAACCCCACGCAGCCAAAACAAAACAGACCACCAGAAGTTCACTGTGCTTCAAATCTTTTCACCTTGAACGCCTTCCCCACGGCATCTTTGTTCACCGTCACGGGATACTTCTTCTTGAGCGATTCCACCCACTCCATCTCGCGTGTTTTCGCCGCTTGTTCCTGATATCCGCTTACCAACTCCGGTCCGGCTTCTTCGAACGTTTTCACTCGAGCGATATCCCGCCCGATCACTTTGATGATAGACCAGCCGTTTTCGTGTCGGAATATGGGACTCACACTGTCAATAACCATTTTACTCGCCCGCGCGGTGAGCTCGTTCAATGTTAACGGCTGGAATCCCCAAACGCCGAGCTTTTCACGGTAACCGGTGCGCATGGTGTGCTCCTCGGCGACGGAGAGAAAATCTTCGCCGAATTGAAGTTTCCAATAAGCACGCTTCGCAACACTGTCTGAAGTGACAAAAATCTCGGCAAAGTTCACACGGTCGGGCCACCGGTATTTTTCCTTGTTCACATTGTAAAACGGACGCAGCACAGAATCATTTACAGCGAGTTTTTTCCAGATTTCATCCTGCTCGATCCGGTACAGGAGGATACCCTCGAGATACTCTTGCATGAGCCTTCCAAACGCCGGGTGACGGTTTATGGCGGCGCCGGCATGTTGCTCGATGACAAGGTTTTCGGCGATTCGGTCAACGATGACCAGAAGGCTGTCAGGAGAAGCAGGCATCTTTCGGGAGTCGGCAAAAGGTTGAGCCTTTTCAAGGAAATCACTCACCGAAACGCTTTTTAACCTGACAGCCAACAGCTGCCGCTTCAAAAAATCCTTTGGCACTCGGGCGACCCAGTCCGAGTCGGATAAACTTCTGGCGATTTTGATGTTCTGCGCAAGCTTCGTCACCTGCGGCGTATCAACACTGAGCTGGTACTGCCTCTTGAGTTTGAGCAGGTACTGCTGGTAGTCTTTTTCGTACCGCATTTGCTGGTATTGCTGCCGAAGGTCTCTTTCGAGTTCTGCAAACGGGGGAATATTTTTTCGCTCGGTGACCTTGAAAATATGGTAGCCATAGACCGTCCGGAACGGCTCCAGGACAGAATCGACCGGTGCTGAAAATAACAAGGTGCCCATCTCGGGGGGAAGCTGAGCCCTTTCAAAAACGCCGATTTCGCCGCCCCGCGCCGCGCTTCCCGGATCCTCGCTTAATGCGCTGGCAGCCTGGTCGAACGGTTGGCCTTGTTTGAGACGGCGATAGATGGCCCACATCGTGTCCCGAATAACCAGAGAGTCTTTTCCGTCGGGCGAGAACCTCTTCAGGATGTGGTTTATTCGAGCCGAGCCCGGGTTTGGATGGCGTGCCGTAAGTTTTAGAACATGGTATCCAAACTGGGTCCGAACCGGCAGCGTTGTGTGTTGTCCGGCTTTGAGGCTAAAACACGCATCTTCGAACTCAGGGACCATTCGACTCACAGTGAAAAAACCAAGGTCCCCCTTGTTGTAAGCGGCGCTGGGGTCTTCCGAAAACGTCACGGCAAGCGAATCATAGCTTTCCGTCGGAATCATTTTGATGATGTTCAAAGCCTTGTTATATGCCGCAGCCGTATCTGCGGGAGGGGCGTTGGGGGCCAGACGGAACAAAATGTGGCTGGCGCGAAGCTCTTCCAGCTTCCTTTGGTACATATCCTTCAGGTGGGGCTCGACGAGTTCCTTTTCCAGCATGTACGTCTGCGCAACGGACAGTCGGTACGTATCGAGCTCGTTCTGAATCGACGTGTCTTGTAAGAGTCCCTGTCCCCTTGCTTCCTGTACTTTCAGCTTGAACTTGATGATAAGGTCGAGGAATCGCTGGCGGTCTTCAAGTGACGACCCGGCGCTCGCGTCCCAGCCGCCGTTGTTTTTGGAGTAAGTATCCTCAAACTCTTCAAGACTGAGTTTCTCGTTGCCGATACTTGCAACGACGGAGGAACTTGAACAGCCAGCGAGCATGAACGCGGCGGTCAGCAGCAAAAAGAAAGAGAACCTGGGAAGCATTGTTTTCATCATAGAAATTGGGACGGGCAAATTAACCAAAATTGCCTAGCTACGCAAGGAGGAACTGCCTTTCTTGACTCTTGTTGCAGGAATCGAGATTTTGAATGGTTAAAGGTTGAAGAATACAAAGGCAAGGAGTCAATCATTTCTAAGAAACACATGAACTGGAGCAAGATGGTGCGAAATCTCTCCCCAATATGCATCAAGTTGTTGAGCCTCTTTCTTTTTTTTCTTTCATGCGATAAAGGTGTTGAGCCTCCGGCTGAACCAAACTATCACAACAAGATTCTCTTCACATCGAGAGTTTCGGGCAAACCGCAATTGTACATCGCGGACCCCACCGGAGAAAACATAGTACAGATTACCAATGAAGCCATCGGAGTTGTTGGCGGAAGATGGTCTTCAGACGCAAAGAAGATTCTGTATGCGGCAATTCAGAATTGCGATGATTGTCCATGGGAAATCGCTGTCATTGATCCAGACGGCAAGAACAGAAAAACTGTTGCCGAGGGGACTTTACCAGTTTGGGCTCCAGACGGGAAAAGGTTTGTCAGCGCATACCCTTTTTTTTCGCAGGCGTGAGTTCACTGTACACATTGAGTTTGGAAAACTCATCAATAACTGTACTGCTTCCTGAAACGAGCTACGTATATCCTACGTGCTGGTCCGCGGATGGACGATGGATCTATCTCAACCGTTCCTGGCGTAATGGCAACGGCATTCAGCAGCAAATTTACCGTCTTCGAGAAGATGGTTCTGAGTTTGAACAATTGACGTTTAGCGAGGGTCCGAATTTCCCTGCGAATGGGGCTGTATCACCTAACGGCACCCTCATGGCTTACAACGGGCAAAAGGACTCTATAAGTTTTGGTATTTGGATAATGAATCTGACCGGCAGAAAGGAATCACTTATCTCTATTACACAACTACACAACTACCGGTAATTCTCGCCGCACCAAGATGGTCGGGCGCGGGCAATCGACTACTCGTGCAATCGGATGAGGGGTTCATTTACATAATATCGCTGGCTAATGGAAGCGCAGAGAAGATACCCAACATAACCCATGCAGGCTCTGTTGATTGGGCGTGGTAGGAGGATTAGCAGCCGTCACACAGAAAAAGCCCTTCAATCTGAAGGGCTTTTTTATTTCGCAGACTTGATGAGCTCGTTCTTTCGCTTCAGCAGTGAATTCACACGCCATGATTCCATGACATACCAGCGCGGCGATGCTGATGTCTGAACATGGTACTTGCTGAGCGTTTTGGAGAACGCAAACCGGATCTGCTGGCCCGCGTAAGAAATCTGAGCAGTAATTTTGGGAAGTGGCGAGAGAGTGCTGTCAATAAAATCGTCCACCGTGACATTCGAAAGACCGCCCACGAGACTCTGCGTAACACTCATATCGGCAACGTCTTTTCCGATCACCCAGACAGTGTCTTTGTAAACAAGAGTGAACGTCGTGTCGCCGAACTGAAACTTCACTTCTTTGACCGATTCCTGCGGAATGGTGAAGATGGTTTTGTCCCGCCATTCACGGAGTGCACGGCCGAATACGTAGCCAAACGTGCCCATCACAGAAGATACATCGTTGGAACCCTGCTTCCGCACATACGTGTCCGTGAAACCGGGGCCGACTTTTCCCACAACAAACGACGCCTTCGGCGAGCCTTTTTCGTACACGGTCACAGCCGTCCCGCTTGAATCAACCTGGAACACGGCGTGTTTTTCCGGATTGCTGGATATGATGCCGCCCACACTAAGGGTCCTGGCCTCATGAATCGCGTTCGCAATCGCCGCGGGGTCTGCCTTGTCGCTCAGCGGCCGTTCGATATACCACTCGACGCCTTTTTTCTCGAACAAAAGATACAACGTTGCCGTTTTAATCTCTATCTTATCGACAGCAAGAGAATCGATTTCAAAAAGTTTCCCGGTGCTTTCACCGGACGAGCTCATCTCCCCCGGTTTTTGGAGCACGAGATAGGCGACAATCAGGAGGACTCCAAAGGCGCCCAGCAAAAGAACGTTTCGTTTCATAGGTTACAATTGGGCTCCGAGCGATTTCTTGATGGCGACCCGTCGTCTCCACCTGAATAAACCATACCCGGCAACCAGCAGCGGTGGCAACACGAGGTTGGTGTATTTCAAAAACTGCCGCGTGCCGTCCGAAATCTGCTCCAAAGGAGGAGTGGCGATATTCTTGGAACGAATGGTGATCAAACCCGCATCGTCGGCGAGGTAGTCGACGATATTTGCAAAGAACGTCAAGTTGTCCCTGCTGCCGCGCATCTCATCCCGCATGAAATCCCCGTCGCCCACAACCAGTATTCGCGTGTTGGGGCTGCTCGTCAATCCCGGCGTCAGGGGCTTCCCTGTAAAAAGACTCTGAAAGGTACCTTCCACAACGGCGGCAAGTGGGATGCCGGACTCAGCAAGTTCATCCGCCGTGTAGCGTTTCAACGGGTCGATGGGTGTGAACCCTGTTTGACGCCCGCTTCGCTTCGAGCTGCGGATGAGCACGGAGGCTTTCAACCCTTTTGAAGCAGCAGGAGTTGTGTCGAGCGAGCTTACGAAATAGAACGTAATTCCCTGCAGATTCTTGACCATGGAGTTCGTCTGGTCAAAGTCCGACCCGACGGGCATGTAGGGAAACGGAACCTGACTGACGAACTGGAACATCCCCTGTTGTTGCTGCATGGAAACAGTGGCACACTGGAAATCCCGGACAAGATCCCCGTTCATTCGAACGCCGTATTGTTCAAGAAGGTCGTCCAGGCCCACATCCATCGGCTGGGCAAACCGGGCCTGAAGGTTGGCGTTCATCTTGTTGAGCAGGAAGGCAACCTTGCCGCCGCTCATGAGATACTGGTCGATCGCGTACTTCGCACTGTCGCTGAATTTTGATTGCGGGGCGATCACGAGCAGCGAAGCAATGTCGGAAGGAACAGATTTCGATGAGCTGAGATCAACGGGAACAAGGTCGTACTGCTGAATGAGTGTCTGGTTTGCCTGGCGCAGCTCGGTCAGGTTTGTTTCCTGATGGCCCGTCGTGTAGCCGATTTTCTTTTTCGTTCTCGTCACAAGCCTCTTGATCGTGCTGCTGATATCGTATTCCAGTGATCCGAGGTTTTGGACGGTGGGAAGTGTTTCTTTGCGGTCCTCGTACAGAAAAATGAGCCCAAAGTAGGCCCGGACGACTTCGAGTTTGTCTTCCTTGAAAACATTCACCTGCGCGGGCGGAATTCCCTGCTGCTGGGCGTCCTGTTCGCCTTTTTCACCCTGCGGGCTGATGAACTCAAACGTCAGGTTGCCTTTGGAGTATGCCTTGTACTCGTTCAGCATGTCGAGCACGGTGCGGCGATAACTGTTGTAGGGTGCGGGAAGGTCTTCGGTGAAGTATGCCTTAACGCTGACACGGTCGTCAAGCGAGCCGACAAGATTTCTACTGGCATCGGAAAGAGTATAGACGCCCTGTTTCGTCAGGTCCAGCCTTCCAAACAGACGGATCGAAATAAAGTTGACCAGGATGAGGATCCCGAGGATCAACGCTGCTCGGGTTATGGCTTGCGTCTTCTTGCTGTTCATACCGTTACCATTTCCGCCGGCTGAGAGACAGGGTCGAAAGGTATAACATGAAACCCAGGACGGAGGCAAAATAGATCAAATCCCGCGTATCGATGACGCCGCGTGCAATGCTGGAAAAATGAGAATCGACCCCGAGGTACTCCACCGCGCCGATGATAAAGCCCGGAAGATACACGAGGATTTTGTCGAGAATCATCAGTGCAAACATCAGGACAAGGCCGATGATCATCGCAACGATCTGATTCTCGCTGAGGCTTGATGCAAAAAGGCCGACCGCCACGAACACGCCCGCCATGAGCATCAACCCCAGGTAACCACCCACCACGGGGCCTATGTCAAGGTCGCCGAGGAAGGCAATCGTCACAATGTGGATAAGCGTCGGAGAAAGGGCGATGCAAATGAGAGCCCACGCAGCAAAGAATTTCCCGAGGACAATCTCAGCGTCCATCAAAGGCAGCGTGGCCAGAAGCTCGATCGTCCCTGCCTTCTTTTCCTCGGCGATGAGCCGCATGGTAATGGCGGGAATCACGAAGACGAATATCCAGGGAATGAGCGAGAACATCTCCCGTACAGACGCGAGGTTAATTTTGAAGATGTCGCTGACGTAGAACCATTCAATGAAAGCCAGGAACACGATGATCACGACGTATGCGACCGGCGAATTGAAATAGGATCGCAACTCTTTTCGAAAAATCGTCCCTACGTTTGCCAGGTTCCTGCGGTACTCTTTCATATTGAATTGCGCGGTCATGGCTTCGCCGGTTCCGATGTCGTGAGCTTGTGGAAGATTTCTTCGAGGCTCGTCGATTTTCGCGTCATTTCCATCAGCACCCACCCCTCGGCCACCGCCTGTTTGAACAGCTGTTCTCGGATGTCGCTGCCTTTATGCGTGTGCACAACAAAACGATGAGACGAGCCTTCCTGGCCTTTGTATTCAACAGATTCGACGTTCGGCAGTCCTTTGACTTTCGGGAACACGTCGGTCATCACGTTGGCGACGTTTGCTTTCAATTCCACGGAAACGATTTCTGTTCCCCGGAATTCCTCCTGGAGCCGTTGTGGCGTGCCGTCGGCGACAATTTTCCCATCGTTGATGATAATCACCCGGTCGCAAGTTGCCTGGACTTCCGAAAGAATATGCGTGGAGAGGATGACGGTTTTCGCCCGTCCGAGTTTCTTGATGAGGTTTCGAATCTCGACGATCTGGTTCGGGTCGAGTCCGCTCGTCGGTTCGTCGAGAATCAAGACATCGGGGTCGTGAATCATGGCCTGAGCCAACCCCACCCGCTGCCGGTAGCCCTTAGAAAGCTCGCCGATGTCTTTATGGCGAACGTCCGCAAGCCCGCACACTTCCACCATTTCCCGGAGCCGGCCTCTGAGCACTCCGTTGCCGGCGCCGTGAAGCCGCGCCGAGTAATCAAGGTACTCGACGACGTTCATGTCGAGATACAACGGGTTCAGCTCGGGCAGATATCCGATTTTCCGGCGCACTTCGAGTGAATGTTCGGCGATGTCGTAGCCCTCCACGTCCACAGTTCCCGATGATGGCGGCATGTAGCACGTAATGATTTTCATCGTCGTCGTCTTGCCCGCTCCGTTGGGACCGAGGAAGCCGAGAATCTCTCCCGTCTTCACGTCGAACGAGATGTCGTCAACGGCCTTTTCCTGGCCGTAGAATTTCGTCAGATTTCGAACCGTTATTGCCATTGTCAGTGATGTTGTTGCTTGAAGGGTGACGCCGACTTTATTAATTCATCGTCCGCGCGGCATCAAAAAGCGAAACCATATTATCAAAAAGAAAAAAAAGAAGCAAGACTGATTGACGAACAGAGGCCTTAGACGTGAAAAGCACCCGGATTGTTCCTGTTTTTGACGTGAAGCAGAATGAGAAATAAAAAGGCCGTCTCAGTTTTTTGAGACGGCCAATGAAAACGCGTGCGCTTATGACACGGGCGTCTGGGCTTCGGGAATACCGAGTTTCTTCAGCACCTCTTTGTGAATCACAACGGCTTTGTATGTTTCAACGAAGATCTTTGCTGAAAGCGATTTGACTTTCTCTACATCAAGACGGTCTTTCTCAAAGACAACTTTGAGATCCTTGAATGTGTCCAGGGCGATGGTATGGGCATTCAAGAACGCCTCATGATCTTTGGAGATTTCCTTTTCCTGAGCAGGCGTGTAGGATTTGTGGACCATGGCGTGAAGAGTTCTTGCACGTTCCAGACATTGCCCCATTTCCTCAAAATGCGTCTTGGCCACATTTTTATCCATATTTGATCCAGTAAGAGTCTGATTGTAGAGCGCTTTGGCATGGTCCGCCGCATGGGTAAATTCCAAAGCCAGCGCCGCGTGGTACTGCTCTCCATTTCCTCCGATGCGGCCGGCACCGAGGATGAAGAAACAGCTGAATGCCAACAACGTCAGGACCGAACTGCTTCGAAGCGTTTTCATGGTTGGTTCCCTTTCGTGAAAAAATAAGCAGACAGAAGTATGAGTTAGACAACCGAGCCTTATGGAGTGGGCAAACCCCGTGCCAGTGCCGGAATGGTAGGCATCACGTTTCTATGCGGAATCCGAAATCAGACTATCAGGTATGATTAGCAGTTCTGGAAACTGGTTATCGGTTTTGGGAAAGAGTTTGCTAGTTCAAAACCGCAACAATCCTCACCGGCCCGCCGCTCCCGCCCTTGATCTTCATCGGCAAGGCAATCACCGTGAACCCTTGTTCAGGAAGCTGGTCCAGATTGGCCACGTTCTCAAAGGCCGGTACGTTATTTTCAAAAAGAGCGACATGGCTCTCGAACCGCGACGACTGGCCGTAATCGATACTGGGCGTGTCGAGTCCTATTGCCTTGACCTTGCGATTCTCGGTGATCCACTTTGCGGCGTCTGGATGGAGTCCGGGAAAATGCAGTTTCTTCACGGCCGCATCGCCACGCTCGTCCGTACCCATGTATTGAACGCGGTCGGGCCAGAATTTGCCGAACCCCGTCCGCAGAAACACCAGGCATCCCTCCGGTATCTGTCCGTTCTTTTTTTCCCATGCAAGGAAATCATCCACCTGAATCAGGTAGTCACGATTCGACGCACACTTCGCAGAGACATCCACGACAATCCCGTTTCCAATGAGCCGGTCTACGGGGATTTGATCGACCGTATTCCGGTCCTTGTAAAAATGAATTGGAGCGTCGATGTGTGTCCCGCCATGCTCGGGGGTCCAGAACCTGTTCGCCGTGTAAAAGAAGCCCGCGGGCGTGACGCCTTCCGAACCTTTCTCGAACACGAATCCTTTTTCCGTCGGCCAGTAAATCGTGCTGTCGTCAAACGAGTAGGAAAGGTCTATGACCTTGCCCGACCAGGGTTGAACTTGTCGTGAGCAACCCACACAAGCGATCCACGCGAAAAGAATGAATACGGTTTTCATGGTTCCTCCTTCTGTTCTCCCCTCGGCCCGACGGTCGCTCGTTTCATAGCTGTTTCCGCTTTGCGAGTGGAATAACGAGTTTGAGCGAGGTGTGCGTTTCGGAAAATCCGACAACTTTGTTATCGACAAGTCCGGCGCTCTTTGCGGCTTCGATCACGTCGATGTCACGAATTTGAGCAAGTTTGCCCTTCAGAGATACAACCCAGATTCCTCCGTTTTGTTTCAAGAAGGACTTCAGGCTCTTCAGTTTTTTCAACTGTGTCAGGCTGTCGGCACCATAAAAAATGAAATCAGAGTCTTTCTGTGTTTTGCCGACAACAATGTTCGAAGTCCGACTTCTCAACTGAGCCAGGAATTCGATATCGTCGACGCCGAGAATTGAAACCCTGGAACCGTCCTTCACGCCGAGTTTGTCAATCAGTGCTCGGTGCGAATAGTCTCGCTCAGCTTCCTTTTTTCGAACGTGTGGCATGTAGAATTCCTTCGATTTGCTTCACATGATTCACATCATGTCCTGCGTACAATTCCACCATTCGGGCGATTGTCTCGTGTCCGCGCTCTTGATGATTCCCATGGAAATCCCATTGTTCTTTCGTCAGCGACTTGAGTAGCGCCACATTGCTTTCCCGGACGATTCGAAACAATTCGAACGCCATTTTCGGGTTGCGCTCAAGGTAACCGGCGTTCGCATGCCACTTGTTCTGGTCGAAAGCCTGGATGGGAGTCCCTTTCGACCCAAGAATCATACGC
This sequence comes from Ignavibacteriales bacterium, assembly GCA_031406095.1. Classification (GTDB taxonomy): domain Bacteria; phylum Bacteroidota; class Ignavibacteria; order UBA10030; family UBA10030; genus JANOGR01. Next base: position 41,093 of record JANOGR010000043.1, on the reverse strand, counting down.
ATACGGTAGCCGAAGACGATTTCACTTTCGGCCAGGTGGCCAAGAATTTCTGTAACCGACCATTTGTCCGGTGCGGATTGCTTTTTCAGGCGAGAAGCTGGAACACGTTTCAACAAACGCTGAAGTTTGCCGACGGTCGATTGGAACACTTTGAAGTGGTTTTGCCCCTCGACGTATCCCGAAATGCGGGCGACGTATTGTTCATTTGTTTCTTGCATGGTTCGGTTCCTCGGAAAGAACTGACGTTATCGTGAATCCTCTTCCGGCGTCGGCGCCAGGGGGATCCGTTTGATACGGATGGTGTCGACGACATGGTTGCTGACTTTTTCAACGGTGAACTCCGTGCCGTCGACACGTAAAGACTCGCCTTTTTGAGGAATGTGGCCGAGCTGTTCAATAATGAAAGCCCCGATGGATAAAATGTCCTTTTGTGAAAGTTCCTGATTGAGCAATCGTTCGACATCGTTGGTCGTGATGCTTGCATCGACAACATATTCATCCTCGTTGATCTTTGTGATCTCGGGCAGTTCCTTGTCATGCTCATCCTGAATGTCCCCCACGAGCTCTTCCAGGACGTTTTCCAGCGTGATGAGACCTGCCGTTCCTCCAAATTCATCGGCGAGCAGCACCATATGGGTCTTTTTTTGGAGTATAATTTCCAGGACTTTCTCGAGCGACACGGTTTCAGGCAGGAATGTGGCGTCGCGAAGGACAGAATCAATCTTGAAATCGGGCTTCAGATGCCGCTCGGGTTTGAACACGTCCTTCGTGTGCACGATTCCGACAATGTTGTCGAGGGACTCCTTGTATACCGGGTAACGGGAATACTTGTTGGAGCGCATCATCTCGACCGCTTCCTTCACCGGAGCGTCATAAGCGATGGCCGCTATCTCTTTCCGGGGTATCATCACGTGACGGGCTTGTTTCCTCCGCAAGTCCATGGCATTCAGCACAATATTCCTACTGGCCAGGGAAACTCGTTTGTCTTGGGTAAGCAGGAGCCTCAATTCTTCTTCCGAATGCATCAGTTCGCCTTCGGAGACGGGCTGGATGCCAACCAGCCGCAGAATCGCATTCGCGAGCCCGTTCAGGAGGCTAATAATTGGCCTAAAAAGCAGGTAAAACCATCTGAGAGGATATGCAATCCAGAGGGTTATGCTTTGCGCCCTTTGAATTGCCAGCGACTTCGGTACCAGCTCGCCGAAAATAATGTGCAGAAAGGTGATGATTGAAAACGCTATGCCGAAGGAAATACCCTCCACCACGCGCTGATCGCGGATGTTGAGGTCTTCGAAAACGGGTCGAACCATCGAAGCGACAAAAGGCTCGCCGAGCCAGCCAAGAGCCAGGCTGGCGATGGTGATTCCAAACTGTGTGGCCGCAAGATAAGCGTCCAGGTGGGTAATGAGCTCGTTCGCGAGCTTCGCCCGCCGGTTTCCTTTTGCGATAAGAGGTTCAATCTGGGTGCCCCGCACTTTTACGATCGCAAATTCTGCAGCGACGAAAAATCCGTTCAGGAACACGAAGAATAGAACAAGCAGTATCTCACCAAGTGATTCAAAGAAACTCAAACGTATTCTCCTTCGTTCTTCGTGTCAATATACCCCAATTTGGTCTGGCGTTCAAGAAACGAGATTTGACGTGCCTCAATCTCTTGAATTCTCACACATTTTTTACCATAATTCTTTTCATGGGTATGATGAGTGACCAGGAAAAAGAACTTGAAGGAAAAGACCAACGAAAAGCGCGCTTGCAATCGTTCGCGGTGATCGCGATTCTTGCGGTCGCTTTCATCGTGTTCATGAACAGCGGTCTGAGGGAACTGGTGACGCGGGAGAACCTAAGAGAACTCGGTTCACATCCTCTTGCGGCACTTCTGATCATCGTGGCGATGACCGGCGCGTGGACGTTTGCACTTCCGGCTTCGGTGTTCTTTTTCGTCACGCCGCTGTTGTTTCCCCCGCTGGCCTCGACGGGTATCATTTGCGCGGGAAGCGTCGCGGGCAGTACGATGGGATACATGGCCGCCCGGTACGGCGGTTCTCCATGGTTCCAACGGTTCAACAATTCTCGTGTCACGAAATTCCTCGGAACACACTCCACATTTTCAGCGTTGTTCGCCATCAGGGTTTTTCCGAGCTCTCCCCACATGTTCATCAACTACGGCGCAGGGCTGTTGCGAATTCCCTTCGCGAAGTTTATTGTCGCAACCATCATTGGCATTGGGATCAAGGCATTCTTGTATTCAACAGCCATCGAGGGAAGCGTGGGGGCGTCAAGCATTCGGGAAGCGTTGAACTGGCAGACTGTGACGGCTTTAATGATCCTGACAGTGATCGGAGTCGTGGGTCACATATTGCAGAGGCGCTGGAGAAAAGAAGAAGAGAAGGTTTAACGGAAACTCAGCAACTCACTTTGGGTTTTAGGGGCTGAAGCCCGTTACTTTTTTCAGATCTATCCCCGACCTAAAGGTCGGGGATAGATCTGAGTTGTGGTTTCCACCCCTTTGCCGCGACTAGCTAGCTTTTGCCACGACTTTCAAGTCGTGGCACCTAAGATAAAAAAAACAGGACGGGTTTTAACCCTCACTTCCGAAGCTGGGCTGAAATCCAGGAAAGATACAACTCGAGTTTGGAGAGGAAATTCACGTAGGCCGTCGACCATTCCACCGGGTTGCCGGGTTGAGGTTTGCCGAGCATTTCCTGAAACACCTTCGACACTTCCATGGCAATCTTGTTTTTTCCCGCCTCGATCGTGGCCTCCATATCCGAGGAATAAAAAATTTTCAAGTTTCTGATGTCATGTCGTATGCGCGCCTCTGAGGACCCTTTCGAGAAGTAGACGAGGTCTGTTTTCACACCGCCAGACATCTCGTAGATCAACAAATTCCACTTTTCCATGATCGCGCGGAAGTCTTTTTCACTCTGACATTGCTGGACGGGCAGACTCTGGGCGTATTGCTCGGCTGTGATGGAGCGCCGGAACAAAAGATCGCCTCCCAGGTATTGTGAAAGCAGGTTGACATCGGTCCAGAAGCCCCGCACCCGGTTGACAGCTGTGTAGATCTCGCGCTCGAAGTTCCGCTCTGCCGCCTGAGGCTTCGTTCCCACCTGTTGCTTTGACATCATCTTCATTCTCATTTCCATATCATGGTCGACCCGCTTCGGTTGCGCTTGTGAGGGAGATGCAGCGCTCGCCGAAGCTCCTTTCCGGGCCACAGAGAAGAGAGAAGCCCGTTTATCCCACTCGAGCTCGTCGAATTTCTTGACGGCGGCGGCCAGTGGAGGTAGCCCGTCCGACTGTGCCTGCAACAGCATCAGGATCCTGGCGAACAGGCGGTCCTTATAGAGCGTTTTGAACAGCGACATGTCGGCAAGGATGTAGATGTCCTCCGCCGCGCAGGAAAAGACAGTGTTCCAGAGTCGCGCAATCCTGTTATCGCCCACTTTACGGTCGTCCATCGGACGCATGGAGAAATCCATGCCCGCGACGCTCGTGTCAAAAATGACGGCTTTCTTTCTCCTTCCCCGGAAAGTCCCGGGTAAGCCAACCTCTATATTACTCATGCTATTGACCCGCAGCTGGAGCCTCGTAAAAAACGTTGGACCGCTGAACGGAACAATCACTCCAACGTCGCTCGCATGGCGATTCGGCTCCATCAATGCATGCTTGACGCATTCCAGGGCCTTCTTCGTCTGCTGGTCATTGCTCGGGAGGATTTTCTTTTTCCCGACATATTGCCGGCACTGGGACCGCAAATCGGAAGTGTCGATAAAATATACTTTGCCTTTCGTTTGAGGAGCGGGCTGCACTTTCACCTTGTCGTCGAACAGCACAGCAGCCACGAATGAAGCGAGTTTCGGAGTGGTCGCAAATTGCGATGACAGCAGGACAGACCATTGAGGGTTTTTCTCGGCCCACTCGAATAACCGGTGCAAGTCCTCGGACCGGGCCGTGTACAGAAAAATATCCCGGTGCAGGAACTGGAGGGCGAGGTCAGTGTTGGAAAGCGGTTCGAGGGCCAGCTGGAACGGGTCGCCCGAAACAACGATCGAGTCTTTGGCGAAGGTTGCGACCGCAGCAAGCAGGGGAAGCATGATGGCCTCCGCATCATCCACGATCACGAAGTCGAATTTCATGGACTTGAGGATGGGGTGGGAGAGCGCTGTTGCAGCAGTCGTTCCGATGAACGATTTGGACTTCAGCATTCCAGCTTCATCCACCTTGATGAAATCGTTCACCGTCTCGGTCACTTTCTGGATCCCGCCAAGCTCCTCGATGCGCTTGGTTGCCCCCCTGAAGTTCTTGCCGTCCTCATAGCTGATAGGGCCGTTTGATTCGAGCCTCAGAATCTCGTTCGACAACGATTGCTGGACCGTCGTCAGCCTTTTTTGAACCTGTTGCTTTTCTGCAAGCTGTTTTTGTCCCGCCGCGAGGTCGTCCTTGTTGAACCCTTTCTTCAAACGGTCCATCATGGAGGCTTTCTCGATCTGCTGGATGATTTCTTTCGCGGCCGCGATTTCTTTGGTCACCTGGTCGAGCTGTTTCTTGACCGTGGTCAACTTCTCCCGGGCGTCAGCGATGGTTCTCGTATAACTCTCATGGAGAGCATGTTTGACCTTGATCCGCCAGTACTGATCCAGAAGCGAAGCACGTTCCTGGAAGGTCTTTCGCTTCTCCGCTTTGGCTGCGTCCACGGCCTGCTCAAACGAGACGGGTCCAAGCGCATCGGCATGCTGATTCAGAGGGAGTCCGACCCTTGCAATCATCGTTGCGTCGATTCCGAACTGCTTGCACACTTCGGCCGTTTTAATGAGGGCCTCGTCCACATATTCGTTTGAGCTGGAGAGATACAAAACCTTTTTGCCTGCATTCATCCAGCTTGCAGCGGCGAGGCTGAGGATGCGCCGTTTTCCGGATTGCACCGGTCCCCACAAGAGTGTGACGCGGTTCGATAAAATTTTTTGCAGCGCATCGGTCCGCTCGTCTGAGTGATCCTTCTGGGTCAGCGGGGGGACGGGCTTGAAAACCGCATTGTTCGCAGGGCCTGGTTGGAATAAAAGTCCGGCGAGTGATGCCGCTGTGTCGGACGCAGTAAGAATATCAATGACAGGCTTCACATGGTCTTCATGGTTCCATGAGCACTTGACCTCGGGCAGCAGTGGACCGCAATCGACGGGAAGAGCAATGGTGAGATACTGGTTTTCGTGCGAAACGAGCCGTCCGTCGAAGGAAACAGGTTCAGCCGAACCGAGCACAAACGCTGCGCGTTCGACGCCTCGCAGGTAAAGGTCTTCCGGGATTTCGAACCGGTAGTAGAAATAGCCGGCGAAGGAGCCGACGTACTCTCCACCGAAGAGAATAATCTCGCTCCGGGTTTTCTTGAGCTGGTCGAGTTCACCCTGGAGGGCTTTCGCCAGAGAAGGAAACAAGAGTTCAGCCTGCTTTGTGTTGGCGGCTTCCATGGGCTTAGGTGAGGGGGCGACCTGCCTGCCGGCAGGCAGGGGTAAAACGGATTGAAGCAAATCGACGAGCAGACGTTAAACTACGAGAATTGTAGTGAAAATCAAGGGGGATTAAACGGAATATGAACGCCAAAAATGTCAGGTCGAATTGACAACACGACAAAAATGTCGTATTACCCGTATATGAATCCTGAACCCAGTAAGGTTATTATCGGAATGGGGGGATGGGAACTCCCTTCGTTCAACAAGTATTTCTACCCTCCAAAATTTCCGAAAGGCTTCAGAAAGCTCGAGTTTTACAGCAGGTATTTTGATTGTGTGGAGGTCAACTCGACGTTTTACAACACTTCACTGAGCGAAAAGCATTCCCGTCAGTGGCTTCAGGATGTTTCCGGAAACGAGAGATTCGTTTTCATCGTGAAATTATTCCGGGGCTTCACGCACACCTTCCAGGCGACGAGGAACGATGTTCTGAGCATCCGTCGCTTACTGGATCCTCTTCTTCAGAACGGAAAATTAGCGGGCCTCCTGCTCCAGTTTCCGTATTCATTTACAAACCTCAAAGAGCGCCTCGAATATGTTGAGCAATTGAGGAAGCTATTTCCGACCCACCGGCTCTTTGTCGAAGTGAGACATTTGTCGTGGAATAACCCGGAGACGATACACCGATTACAGGAAAGTGGCCTGAATGTCGTCAACGTGGACCTTCCCAGGATCAAGCAACACATGCCCTTGACGACGTTTGCTTCAGGTGGAACAGCCTTTTTCCGCCTTATGGGACGCAACGGAAAAACCTGGGACAGGCCATGGAGGGTTGAAGAGAACGGGAAATATATGGTGAACGATCGTTATAACTATTATTACCCGCAAAAAGGACTGGACGAGCTGGTCGAATACATTCAGAAAGTCAGAACGAAATCCGATTCAACTTTTGCAATATTTCACACAGACCCGCAGGCGCATTCGCTTGTGAATGGATTCCAGTTAAGACACATTATCGATAATACATCCCGCAAAGTCTCGGCTCCACGAAGCATTGTGAATTCTCATCCTCAGCTTCAGAGCATTTGCAATATAGTCCCAACTTCGTCCTCTCTGGATTTATCTTTCGCAACATCATAGGTCAATCTCTGTAAGAGGGATAACACGGTAGGGGTTTGATTAATCAAGCCCCTACCGATCGTGTATGCATCAAAACAAGGAGGTCTCAGTCTCGCTCGGATTCAGGCACTCCTGAACATCATTGCGGTTAGAATTCACGAGTTTCGACACCGGGTACGCTTTCATCTTTTCAGCGGGATAGGGAATAAGGAGATCTTTGAGTTCTCCGGTATTCTTATTGTCACGGTCGAGCCATGGATCGAAGTCTTTCTCCCCGAGGATCACGGGCATGCGGTTGTGAATTGGACTTACCAGTTCGTTCGGCTCCGTAGTGATAATTGCAAAACTCGGAAATTCCTCTCCCTGCTCGTTTTTCCAAACGGAGAACAGACCTGCAAACATGAACATCCTGTCATCTTTCATGCGAAAGGCTACCGGTTGTCTTTCGACGGATTCCTTTTTCCTTCCTCTCACCACAGCCGTCACAAGATTTTTTTTCCATTCATAAAACGCGTCGGCAGGAACAAGACATCGTGCATTCGTGAAATACGGAGAAAACATTCTGCTCGTTTCGAGCGTTTCGCCCTTTGCGTTGAACGCAGCCAACGGCCGGCTATCCGGGCCCTTGAGGGGCTGGCCGTCTCTGGAAGTGTGAGGGATGAGCCACCAGCGCATCCGTTCTATGCCGGTTTTCTGATGACGCGTTGCGATGACAGGAAGGCTGTCCGTCGGGGCGGCGTTGTAGCGGGGAAGAGTTTCGAACGGCTGCCCGCGCACTTCCAGGTTTTTCATCTTTTCAAAAGTCAGGAAGAACTTCTTCCCGTCAATAATCGCGTAGCGGCCGCACATGATGATCTGAATCTAAGAAAGAATTCCGAATTTCCACGCACAGCCTTCGCCAGAATTCGGAATTCCAGGAAATAAAAAAGGCGAGGAAAAATCCTCGCCTTCGGCGAATAAAAAATCGTTTTGTAGTGACTTTACGGTTTGTCGGGAAGCTCTTCGAACGCGTCTCCGAACAACTCGTCAGCCACCGCTGAAGAATCGAAGAACCCGCGGAACTCCGTTCCCGCCAATCGCTTGCGGCGAATAAAAACCAGCAAGGCGGAAATCGTAAGACCTGCGACTAAACCAAGAACGATGTACTTCTTCATGAACCGTGCTCCCGATGGAAGAAACTTGTGGAAGTTGAGTGACTCAAATGTATCAGTTTTACATGAAAAATGCATTTAAAGAGCGACAATTAACAAACTTTAATATCACTGAACAGGGGGAGTTGGCGAGTTACGTTTTCGGGCTGCCTGAGTCCAGTACTACTGGCGTTCAATCCAGCTTGAGCGGCCTGTCGAAAAAGTTGGGGCGGATGATAGGGGAAGGATGGGGAAAAGACTTTGCGAAGAGCCATGCAGTATCGCTGAATTCCGGATTGGCCCACCCGGTTGCGGAAAGCTCGGAAACTCGCCATGTCGAGTCCGAAAGAATTTTTGTGACACCTTTTGCCGGCGACGAGAATTCAGTGTACACATTGATTCCCGCGGAACCAAACGGGTCATAGTTTGCTGTTTCAACAGCGATAACATTCTTGCCTTTTTTCAGCTTCTTCGAAATGTCCCACACCTTGACGCGCTGGTGTTCAACAGAAAAAGACAAAGAATGTCGTGCGAACACTTCACCCTGTTGGCTTCCGTTCAGCCATATTTTCGCCTGAGTGTCTCCGATGAGCTGCAATGTTGCCCCCGTCGCCGTGTCGTCGACAGAAAACGACCGACGAAAGTACGCTTTCGGAACCTGCGTCACCACAGTATCTCTCATCCGCGGGTTCGCTTTTGGATGGTAGATCCATCTGCTCTCGATGAACGGATCGACCCAGAGGTCGCCTCGCTTCAGCTCCTGAATTTTTTCATTCCAGTATGAAACCTGACGGTCGTACCGCATCAAAAGCCAGTTCAGGTTGGCATCCCGGTTTGTTGTCAGCCACAGTCGTTTGAATTGGGTCTTGAGTTTTCCCAGCTCATCCGTAACATCTTTTGTCATTTCGAGTGCTGCGCGTTGGACAGAATCTCTCTTGGCAGAGGGAGGGATGTTCTGCGTCAGCTTGCGAACCGCTTCACCCGTTTCCAGCTTCCCGGCAAACCACAGATTCAGACTTTCGACAAACTCCAGGTATTGCAAATGATCGAGGTTGCGCGTTGCGGACGAACGCACTTGCTGGATGAGCCGCTGCACGAGAGGCATATTTGCTCTGATGTTCTGAATCCGCCACAACGCGTTTGATGCCGGGACGAGCGGCAGCATGGGGTGGCGCCACAACTCGTGCCATGTGAACAGGTTGAGCGGATTGGAAAGGAGTGCGTAAACGGTAAGTGCAGGTTCGGCCGCGTCGGCGGAACCAAAAAAGTCGGCAAAAAACCTGCGATTGAAATCCGACGCGTTGGCGCGTAAAGGCTGCCAGGCACATTCCGCCGTCCAGGCATAACCATAATAGTTCAGCTCGCGCAGGGCCTCTCCTCCGTAGTCGTTCCAGTTGGAAGTGTGGATGCCCATCGAGCCATTCAGAAATCCTTCCCGGTTCAGATTCTGAACATTCACAAACGTGTTCACAAAATTTGGGAACGGGCCGGTGAAGTTCCAGACGGCGGGTGAAACCACGAACGGAAAACCTGCGGCTTTGAAAATCGCAGGGCTTCCATAGTTGTCCGAAACATAATACTGCCAGTCGACGATGATAACGTCTTTTGGAATCTTTTCGAGGATCGAAGGATGCGACAAGATGATGTCGCCGTACATGAGCGGTTTCTTTTTGTGCTTCTTGAGGATCTCGAACAAACGCTTGTAATGCTCGGCATGGACCGTCGCAATGTCGCTCCCCGCAACTCGCTGCTTGTTCACACCAAGGCCGACATCCCAGGACTCATCTGCCGCCATGTTGAAATAGGGAGAGCTGAACGCACCGGCTATTTCACCGATCATCTCATCGAGGATTTTATACACACGTTCATCGGAAATGTTGACTGTGTGCGCCCCGGGAAACTCGGCATATTTGATGTACTCGGGAAGGGCAAAAATGTTTTCCCAGTGGCCGAGTGTTTCGAAGATGGGTATCAACTCGACATGGTATGTTTTTGCATACTGGTCGAGCTCCTGCATTTCTTTGGCCGTGAGTTCTCCCCGGCCTTTTCCAACGAGAGGGTGGCTCTTAAATGTAAAAATGTCTTCGATGTAGGGTGAATAGACGTTCAATTTGTAACGGGAAAGGAAACGGATGATTTTTTTGAAATTGTCGAATGTCGACACCTGACCACGACTCAGATCGTCTGTTATGCCCCGGACCTTCTGAAGGGGCCAGTCGTGAATCGAGACGCCCGGGACAACAAGGCTTTTCTTTTCACGTTCGATCAGTTGAAGCAGAGACATGACACCGTAAAACCTTCCCGTGGCACTGTGCGCGATAATGACGACGCCCTCCATGGTTACGTCAAGGAAATACCCTTCCTCTCTCATTTCCTTCGTGAGCCTGCCTTTTCGCTCCTTCAAGAACTCCCTCCCGCGTTCGCTCTCGGGTGTGCCGATGTAAACAAAGTTCGGTGCAAACCGGCGGAGCGACTCCTCGTCGACGGTTTTCACATAAGGGCCTTTCATCTCCGCCAACTGATGATTGACCTGGCTTGCAGCAAACCCGTCTTCGCGAGACATGCCTGTTCCGAGAACGATTTTCGTGGACGAGGTGATCTTGAATTTTGCCGGCTTCATGGTGACTTGCTGCGGAGTGGGGATAATGCCCGTCGCTTCCTGAAAAGATGCAAGGCGGTGCAGCGGGCACAACAGGACGACGAGGAGAAAACTTTTTTTCATCAATCTTCCCTGTTTGAGTGTTTTTGGAGCGAAGCACGGAGGGCGGACGAGTTCTTCTTCGCCTCCGGATCTTGTGTCAGAATCAGGCGCTGGGAGGAGAGCCTGGTTCTTCCTTCATCTTGGCTTTGACGTCCTGGACTTCGTTGCGAATGTCCTGCGCTTTTCGCTTCAAGGTGGCCATGTGTTTTCGGAGACGAACGCCGGCCGATTTGTTCTGTTTCATGTAAAACTTGTCGAAATCCTCTTTGAAAGTTTGAACCATGTCGACGAGTTCCTGAAAACGATCCATACTGATTCTCCGTAAAAAATGTGACTAGATGCGGTATTTGTCGAGTCGAGTTCGATGGTATTTCTTATAAGCTTTCTCAGCCTCGTGCTTCAAAACTTCCACCATTTCCAGCCTCCGGTCATAGAGCCGTTTTGGTTTCCGTGGTTTCCTTTTGGCCAAGGCATACGAGGTCATGATGGGCATCGCCAAAGTCGAATCCAGATACGCGACAACAGTATCTGGTAATTTATCCGGGTCAATCTTGCCCCAACTCACAGCCTCGGATGGAGTTGCGCCAGAAAGCCCGCCTGTGTCAGGCCGTGCATCGGTAATCTGGATGAAGAAATCGTGGCCCTTTTCGTTGATTTTCAACACCTCCTGGATTTGGGGCTCTGTCTGGAGAATGAAGTTTTTCGGAGAGCCTCCTCCAAAAATCAGTACCCCGCTCAATCCATTTTTGCGTTTCGCGTCCAACACGATACCCGCCGTTTCATTCACGTCGGCGCACACGTCAAACCGCAGTTGATTCCCAAAAAGGGCCCTCTCAGCCACATTCATTCCAATCGAGCTGTCCCCAGGTGACGAAGTATAAACCGGAACGCCCAGTTTGTAGGCCGTGCCCAGGATACTTTTGGTTTTGACCTTCAACACGCGTTCCCGCTCAGAAACATACCTGCCCATCCGGTAATGGAATTCTGCCGTACTCATTTCAATCTGGAACTCCGGCGCATCAATTATTTTCCGGTAGAAGTCGTCCGTGTCGAGCAAAACATTGTAGCTAAAAAGGATGTCATAAATGCGGATGACGGATTGTTTGCGGAGGATCCGGTCATCGATGAAAGGAGAGCCCTGGTGCAGTGAATGTCCGATGGCAAAGTGTGTATCGTGATACAAGTTGGCCCCCGTGCTGACGATCCAATCGACGAAGCCCGCTTCCATCAATGGGACAATGCAGGACCCGCCGAGGCCGGCGGGCGTGAGCGCCCCGGTAATGCTCATGCCGACCGTGACGTTCGGTTGGAGCATTTTTTGTGTGAACAAATGACAAGCTTCTCGTAAACGGGCGGCGTTATATGCCTGAAAATGATTGTCGACGAGGTCGACGAGGTTGATGTTTTTAGGGATCGGAAACGGATTGATCTTCTTGCCAGTGAGGAACTTGTTGTTGTGTCGCATCGCGCTCCTTCTGAGTGGGGACAATCGTGGTGCAAGAAAAAGCGATCAAAATATAACGATTCTGACGTGAAACTCAAAGAAAATAAAATCTTTGTTACATCAACACACCGCCTCCATTCACATTAATGGTTGCACCGACGATGTGATCGGCAAGGTCGGACGCGAGAAACAAAACAGCGCCGGCAATATCCTCGGGCGTTGCGACTTTTCCACGCGGAATGATGCGTTCTATAACTTTTCTCTCCGATCGCTTTTGCAGAATATTTGCCGTCATGTCGGTATCAACCCAGCCGGGCGCTACACAGTTGGCGTTAATGTTGTGGGGGGCCAGTTCGACAGCGATGGACTTCGTAAACGCGATCACAGCACCTTTGGAAGCCGCGTAATGTGAATAAAAAGCCTCACCGCGTTGGCCTGCAGTGCTTGCAATGTTGACAATGCGTCCCCAAGACTGCTTCTTCATGACTGGAGCGACGGCGTTGCAGAAGAGGAAGGTCCCTTTGAGATTCACATCGAGTGTTTCATCCCATTGCTCCTCCGACATTTTTCCGATCTCTCCTCGCTTCCACACCCCTGCATTATTCACGAGAATGTCGATTCGTTTGAACCGCTCAAGGACCGCATCCACAGCCTTGCGCACTTTTAATGCGTTGGAAACTTCAATCTTTTGCTTCATGCAGGATTGACCTATCCTCAGAATCTCATCCTCACAACGCCGGGCGCTTCGGTCGTCGTTGAGATACGTGAAACAAACAGATGCACCCGATCGAGCCAACAATTTGGAAACCGCCGCACCAATCCCCCGCGATCCACCTGTCACGAAGGCAACCCTGCCGTCAAGTGTGAGCATCATCGAATCAGAGTATCCCGAAAAGAGAGAAATTTTGAACCCGAAAAAGAAAAGGGGAAATCAGAAATGAGTGTCATTATCAAAATAGGCATTTTTTGGAGGAATTCGCAACTTTTTTCTTGACACCCGCCCTTAATCGGACTAAATTAGTCGGCGTTTAATCACAGAAACTCGCGTCCATTTTTCATGATCCAAAAGAATGCTTGAAACACTCATCATAACGTTTCGTGAAGGTGTTGAGATTGCGCTCATTGTCGGAATCCTCTTGGTATACTTGAGGACGAACGACAAATCGGAGCTCAAGAAATACGTGCATTTGGGCCTTGCGGCGTCCCTCGCGGCAAGCGTAATTGTTGCAATCATTCTTGAAAAACTCTCCCTGGACTACGAGTTGTTCGAAGGTTATCTCATGTTTATCGCTGCGGCATTCGTGACGACGATGATCGTCTGGATGTGGCGCACCTCGCGGCATATCAGAAACGACATTGAGCAAAAAGTCGGCGGGATGGTAAAGGATGCGACCTCGTCCTGGCGGCTCATGCTGGGTGTTTTCCTGTTTACATTTTTGATGGTGGCGCGGGAAGGCATTGAGACCGTCATTTTCCTGCGGGCGGCATCGGGGGGCAACGTGTTTTCGTCGGGTGTTCTGGGGGCTGTCCTTGGGATTGCACTTTCAGTTGCTTTCGGCGTCTTTTTTGTCAAAGGTAGCATTCGTGTTGATGTAGGTCGATTTTTGAACGTCACCGCGATTGTCCTCCTGATTTTCATCGTCCAGCTTATCATTAACGGCGTGCATGAATTTTACGAGCTCGGCGTATTTCCGGCAAGCCCGAAAATGATGGGAATTGTCGGGCCCATCGTCAGGAATAATCTCCTGTTCATTCTGGCAATCGTGAGTATTCCCGCAATTATGTTCATCATTCCAGGCGGGAAAACCAGTCAAGAAAAAACGCCTGGGCGGCCCTGGCAATTATCCGCCGGATTCGTTTGTCTTTCGGTCATCTTCTTTCTTGGTTTCGAGAGTGTCTTTGCTTCAAGGTCGTCGGTTGAGATCTCGAGACCCCAACCGGTTCAGGCAGTCGCTGGCGTGATCAAAGTACCCATCGACCAGTTGATCGACGGAAAGCTGCACAGGTTCGTCTGGGTGGACGACGACGGAACCAACATTCGATTCTTCAGTCTCCGCACGGGGACGGGTACGTTTGCAACGGCATTCGATGCATGCAGGGCGTGTTACAACTACGGTTATTACTACATGAAAGAAGGAGAGCTCATTTGTTCGGTTTGTGAAGCTCCGTCGGAATTAAGCAAGCTGGCCGTGGCCACGGAGGTTCCGGAGGAACAAAGCGGGTCCATGGAAGGCATGGGGTGCGCACCGCTCTACCTTCCGTCGCTGCTCGTGGAGGGAAACGTGGAAGTGAAAGTGAGCGAACTCCTTAAGAACAAGAAGTTTTTTCAGACGAGTCATGTCGAGTTGGAGCACACAATGATTCCCTCTATGAAAGCAGAGAAATCTCCGTGAGGAAAGTTCTCCGCTACCGGTTTATGGAATAGAGTTTGCAGGGCCAGTCCAACCTTCAAGTTCTTTTTTCCAATCAATAAGAAAGAGATAACAATGAAACGGCTCTTAAACATTTTTATTGCCATCCTGACACCCGCGGTATTATGTTTTCCGTCGTTTGCTCAGACCCGCGTGGATACACTCAAAGAGCATCAGCGTCAGATCGAAATACTCACTCAGGAAATCGAGCGGCTCAAGCTCGGGGAAGTTGCCGCGCCAGCGTATGAGACGCAATATGGGCTCGGTCCTGCGGCAGCCAAGGTGTACAGTCTGAAGAAAACAGGCGTCTCCCTGGCAGGATACGGAGAAGTGGTGTACGAAAACTTTGCCAAAAAAAAGGACGATGGTGCTTCCTCGGGAATCAACGACAAAATCGATTTTCTCCGGAATGTCGTGTATGTCGGTTTCCGGTTTAACGACTGGATCGTGTTTAATTCAGAGGTCGAATTCGAACACGCCAGTACCGGAAAAGGCGGGGAAGTCTCGGTCGAGTTCGGCTATATCGACCTCATGTTTTCAAGAAATTTCAACCTCCGGGTGGGAATGGTCCTTCCTCCTGTTGGAATCGTTAACGAGAAGCACGAGCCGTCGACATTTTTTGGAACATTGCGTCCGCAGGTTGAACGCCTGATCATTCCGAGCACGTGGAGAGCCAACGGAATGGGGGTCTATGGTGAACTTGTCCCATCCCTGCACTATCGGGCGTACATTGTGGAGGGACTGAACGCAGCAAAATTCTCAGATTCCGAAGGTATCCGCGGTGGAAGGCAGAGTGGGGCGAGCGCCATAGCGGAGGATTTCGGTGCGACGGGAAAACTCGAATATACGGGTTTCACCGGAAGCACGATCGGCGCAAGCTTTTATGCGGGAAACTCCGGCCAGGGGAAAACGGATACTTCTATTGCAACAACCCTCTTCAGCATTCACGGGGAATTCAACTGGATGAATCTCGAGATGCGCGCACTCTACGCCCGGGCCGACGTTGGCGAAGCCGCAAAAGCGAGCGTCCTGAGCTCAAAGACGATCGGTTCTTCCATGAAAGGCTGGTATATCGTCGGAGGATACGATGTCATGCCGATGATCGTACCCGGTTCACAACATTATCTGGCTCCGTTTATTCAGTACGAGAGGCTGAATACTCATGATTCCGTGCCAGCCGGATACACTGCAAACAAGTCCTACGATAGAACAATTCTCACGGTCGGCCTGACATACAAGCCGCATCCGAATGTCGCATTCAAAATTGACTATCGGGATAATGCAAACGCAGCAACGACGGCCGTCGACCAATGGAACGTCGCACTGAATTACCTCTTCTAAGCTCCACGTGCCCACGATCACGAAATATGCCCTCGTTCTCTTTCCTTCCATCCTTTGCGCACAAGTTTATCTTACAAAGGATGAGGCGCTGAAGGTATATTTTCCGTACGCAGAAACAATTGAGCGCAAATCCGTTTTTCTCACTGATGCACAAGTCGGTAGAATCCAGGAGAAGGCAAAAGCGAAGGTTGAGTCAAAAATCATCACGTATTATGTCGGAAAAGATGCCTCCGGTAAGCTCGGCTATACTTTTTTCGATACTCAGATTATCAGGACGATGCCCGCAACGTATGCGGTCATTGTTCTTCCGGACACTTCCGTCCGGGCAGTCGAGATATTAGCATTTTATGAGCCCGAGGACTACCTGCCATCGAAAAAATGGCTCGCGCAATTCACGAACAAAAATCCGCAGAGCGATCTTTGGCTGAAACGGGGCATTCACAACATGGTCGGCGCAACTCTCTCTGCTCAAGCATTGAGCGATGGTGTGCGGAGGATTCTCGCGACGTTTGAGGTTGCAATTCCCAAGGAGCAAACCCGGTGAAATACATGCAAACAGGCAGCTTCACGCAGAATCCTTTGATGCGTTTGACACTTGGCCTCACCCTGGTCTTTTTTGCCGGGTTTGTTGTGACAAACCATGCATTGTATTTTGCCAACATGGATCTGCGGCCAGGTTCTGTTGTCACGTATTATAACGGTTCGGAAGAAGAATTTCGGCAACCCCGGTCGTATCAATCCATGCTGGAAGTCACCCACAGTCATCTTGCGATGATGGCGCTGGTTATCCTGTTTCTCACGCATCTTGTGATCTTCGCCCCGTTTTCGAAGTCGGGCAAGGTGGCATTTGTCGCCGTCGCTTTTTTGTCTGGATTGCTGAACGAAGCATCGGGCTGGCTGGTCCGATTTGTTGGCCCGCAATTCGCATGGATGAAAGTGGTGTCGTTTGTTGTCTTACAGGCAAGCCTCGTTTTCCTTCTCGCTTCTCTCGGGTGGTTTCTTTTCAAGGCAAGAACCAAATCGAGGGAGGGAGCGCAAGGTGTTCTCGAAGGAGAAACCGAAGAACAGCTTTACGAGGAGGAAGCCCGGCTGCCGTAGTTTCCACCGTCAATCATGAGTTTCGACAATCTCTATTCCCGCCGTGGGTTCATCGGTCAAACACTAAAGTCGGTCGCGGGTCTGGTTCTCGCGTCCGAGCTTCCTTTCAAGAACAAACAAGCCTACATCGAGCGCTCATTTTTTACGATGGGTACAATCGTCACGATAAGCGCCTATGGTGAAAGTCGGGAACACGTGAACCACGCGATTGACAAAGCGATCCAAGAAATACAGCGGGTAGATCGCCTGATGAGCCTGTACAAAACGGACAGTCAGCTTGCCCGTGTGAATTCAGCGGCAGGAAAAAGCACCGTCAAAGTGGACGAGGAACTCATCCACGTTGTACAAGCGGCAAAGAAATACCATGAAATTACCAGCGGATCTTTCGACATCACCGTTGAGCCACTCATGAACTTGTGGGGTTTTCGTCATGAACCTCCGTCTCTCCGGAAGCGTCCCTCCGATGCTGAAATCCAGAGCAGACTTGATGCCGTGGGCTTTTCTCATATTTCTATCGACGAGAAGAACCAGGCAATTGGCCTCGATCAAGCAGATTCAAAAATCGACCTCGGAGGCATAGCCGTTGGTTTCTCCGTCGATCTTGCTGTGAGAGCCTTACAATCGGAAGGGATTGAGGCCGCATTCATCAACCACAGCGGTGATGCCTACGCCCTGGGAAAACCGGAAAACGACAGTGGCTGGCGGGTGGGAATTCCGAACCCCGCGAAACCCGAAGAAATAGTGGCGAGTCTTACGTTAAGCAACAAAGCGATTTCGACGTCAGGCAACACTGAGAAGTTTATCCAAGTCGGGTCGCATCGCTACGGACACATTTTTGATCCTTATCTGGGGACACCAAGCGATGCTGCATTGAGCACGACGGTCATTGCCCCATCAGCCCTGGCTGCGGATGCCTTGTCCACCGGTATTTTCTGCATGGACGTTCCCCGAGCCAAAAAAATCATCGGTGAACTGGGCGGTACACAGGCCTTCATCATTTCATCAGAAGGGAAATTGACGTTCCTGCAGGGAAGGGGAACGTGACATTTTCCACTGTTCGCTTAAGAACCAGACTTTTTGTCAGACTTGAAAAAGCGGTGAAGCGGTGATTCGACAGGCGGAGAATAGGATACAGTGGATTGAGGGTGCAGAGTTCGCGGAGGCTGCAGCAACGATCAAGAAGAAATTTAAGAAGGGATAACCGACAGCTGGTCGCAATTACTGAACGAAGCTCGAACCTATTTTGAGCAACAATTTCTGCTTGAAAATTGTTTTGCTTTGATGTTTAGATGCCAAAATAGCGGAAACGCTTCCCACCCATCGCGCCCTCGGCGCGAAACAGGCGAATAAAAATTCCTGTAGCGGCTTATCAAACTGAGCCATTACCCAATTTGATTTGTCCTTTCCCTATGGTTATATTGAATGGCAAGTGCAGAGGAAAGGAGAACAGATTATGGTAAAAAAATCCCAGGCAGTTCTTGTCATTGATATGCTCAATGATTTTGTCACGGGAAAATTGCGCTGCGAACGAGCAGACCGGATTATTCCCAATCTCACAAAATTCCTTGCAGAAGCTCGCAAGGAAGGAATTCCTGTGATTTATTCCGGGGATGCACATCTAAAGGAGGATTTTGAGCTTCGTGTCTGGGGTGAGCATGCCATGAAGGGAACCGAGGGTGCAGAGGTGATTCCAGAGTTAAAACCAGAACGCTCTGATTATCTGTTTGAAAAGCGTACCTACTCGGCATTTTTTGAAACCGGGCTTGATCAGCTATTGAGAAGCATCGGCGTGACGAAGTTGTATATCACTGGCTTACACACAAACATCTGTGACCGACATACTTCTGCCGACGCATTTTACAGAGGGTACAATCTGGTTATTCTGCAGGATGGTGTTGAAGCATTCGACGAAAAGGCCCATAATGAAGGGCTTGAATATTTAAAGACAAATTATGGCGCTGAAATTAAGACAACGGAAGAAGTGATCAAAACATGGCAACGGCAGCCGGCCGAAGTGTTACGCAATTAAGTTTCGTTCTGTGCCTAAATGAATAGAGGACACCACCTGCATTTTTTGATCCATCTTATTTCTTAATCACATGCAGCTGAATTTCAAGGTCCGTTAGAAGAAAAAGCCGTCTCCAGGTATCGTTGACCGCAGCCAAAACCATCCAGTGGCTCTCCTTTTTGAAAAAGTTGACTTTCCGTATCTTGTATAGTATATAGTTTACGAGTTTTCGTTCTTTCACATATTGATGTTGGTGGCTCCGATGGTTTCGGAGCCAGGGAATTCCGTGTAAATCGGAAGCTGCCCCGCAACTGTAATCCCGATGCCGGATTTTTTCGGCGTTGTCTCTTTGACTAATTACGTCACTGTGCCGCCACACGCGTCACGGGAAGGCAAGTCAGAGATGGGGAAAGCCAGGAGACCGACCAACGCAATGATCGCAATACAACCTTCGAGGGAAGGCGCGGGTATGCATTAATAGGTTCTTGTTTATTTGCCCCGACTTTCAATTTGAAGGTTGGGGCTTTTTGTTTTTTGGCAAATGGATTTACAGACTTATTCACTCTGTGATGTGCGCTTGGTCTGCGAGACCGAATCGACGGGGGTTCGCATGAGTGTGATTATCTGTTGGACGTGGAGCAGCTTCCTGTGTGTTGGGGACAGAATTGACGAATTCATTAAGGGGGTTTCCGGTGAAAATGCACTCAAGGCAATGCAAAGAATTATATCGGTAACGGTGCAATAACGGTTGTAGACACTGTCCTTACACTCGATAGGATAAACCATGCAAAAACAGAAAGTCGTTTTCAATTGGAGCGGGGGAAAAGATTCTGCTCTCTGCTTATACAGGGTCTTGGCTCTCGGAGAATATGATGTTTCCTATCTGCTCACCAGTGTCAACGAACAGTACCGACGGATTTCCATGCACGGTGTGAGGATTGAGTTATTGAAACAACAAGCTGCAAATATTGGAATACCGCTCATCAAAATGTTCATGCCGGAGATGCCGGATATGAAGACGTATGAAGCGATCATGAAAGAGACGCTCACGCTACTCAAGAACGAGGGGATGGAAGGCTGCATCTTTGGCGATATTTTTCTTGAAGACCTTCGTAAGTACAGGGAAAACAAACTCGCCGAGATGAACTTGAAAGGGATCTTTCCTCTTTGGAAGATTTCAACCGGTCAACTGATCCGAGAGTTCATTAGTTTAGGGTTTAAAGCTGTAGTTGTGTGTGTGAACGATAAGTTCCTGGACCGGAGTTTTGTAGGACGTGTTATTGACGATTCATTCTTAAAAGATCTCCCCTCCAATGTCGATCCCTGCGGTGAGTATGGAGAATTTCACTCATTCGTCTACAATGGTCCCATTTTCAAAAAACCGATTGCATTCAGATCGGGTGAGATCGTTTATCGGAAATACTCGGCTGCGCAGCAAAACGGAGATTCTCAATATGACTGTAACAGCAGCAACTCTAATCCCTTTGACAGCGGGTTTTGGTATGGCGATTTACTCCCCGTTTCGGAGGTTGGAAGGACTGTATGAACGTATCCCCATGTTCGAAAACTATCTCTCGTTAATAAATCATCCCACAATTAATTCATGAAGGAGCAGTTATGAAGAACATTATTACTCTTTGTGCAATCGGATTGTTTACAGCTTACGCGGGAGCACAAGACCTCACCGTATTTCGCGCGGGTGTTGCACAACAGGGTTTGAATTCGCCGAACAGAGCCGCCAACGATTCAACGAACGCGGATACGGTTAAGGTCTATCATCTTAGGGAAGTAGTCGTCACAGCGACTCGTAGCGAGAGAGACCCTGCCGATGCGGGGAGAAGCATCACGCTCATCACCCAGGATCAGATGAGGAATTCCATTTACAACAATGTTGCAGAATTACTATCTCAGCATGAAGGCCTGTACATCGTGGGAACTGGCCAAAATCCGGGGATGCTTCAAAGCATTTTCACTCGTGGAGCTGCCAGCAATCAGACAACGGTTATGATAGACGAAGTGCGCATCACAGACCCCTCCGGTGTGAACAATGCACTCGACTTGTCGGAATTGTCTTTCGGCGGCTCTGAACGCATAGAAATTGTGAGGGGTTCCCACAGTACCCTATACGGTTCATCTGCTATCGGTGGCGTGGTCAACATCTTCACAGAGAAAAACAGAAAACCGGGGTTAAACACCGACGTAGAACTTAGAACAGGGACATTCGGAGGGGGGAGTTCGGCATTTTCTGAAAATATGTTTTTGAATTATTCCGATCCTATCGGCGTCTACGTCAATGCGGCGATCAACAACTCCAACATCAAGGGTCTGGATGCTACGATGGATACCGTCACGAATCCGAATGTTTTCAAAAATCGTGATAAGGATGGCTTCGACAAGACAGATGTCATTGGCAAAATCGGTTTCAAGAACGATCTGCTCGATGTTTACGCTTCATACAAAAACACGAGTCAGAGGGCGGATATTGACAAAGGTGCCTATGCGGATGACAATAACTATACTCTGGATTTCCAGCGAAATTTATTCACCTACGGTGCAGCCTATAAGATTAGTAACGATGTGCACCTCAAGTATCTCGGTGGCTATTCGGATATGAAAAGGGTTGCGGTCGACGATTCTTCTCTAGTCGATAACTTCGGGAACACGGATCATGCCTATTTCGACGGGACGTGGAAAGGAAGCATGTCAACCAATGAAATCCAGGCAAATGTGAGGCAGAGAGGTTTTGAAGGAGTTTTTGGTGGCGGTTATTACAGGGAAACAATGACCTCGCAAACGTATTTTTATTCGCGAAGCAGTTTTGGTGTCTTTGAATCGAAGACGAACTTGGATACGCTGAATCTAAACGCCTCTACGAAGAATATCTTTGTTCACATTGATCTCAGTGGTGCCCTGGTACATGAAGCTCTTGGTGGAATGGCCCTTGGCTTAGGGTTGAGACTAAACAACCATAATGCCTATGGTACCAATCTTACCTACGAGATTAACCCGTCTTTAAGAATCGGCGAGCATTCGCTTTTATATGCGTCGTACTCGACCGGCTTCAACGCGCCGTCATTGTACCAGTTGTACACCCCCGATAAAAATTATATCTCCGGGATTACGAGAGGCAACAAAAATCTGAAGCCCGAAACATCTGCCTCGTATGAGATCGGCTTGAAGCAATCATTCGGTGACAACACGAACCTTAATGTCGCGTATTTTAACACGGCGGTGAACGATGCTATCGAAAACGTATATCTGTGGGATAAAAATATCGGCATCGATACCCTTGGTAATGATTGGGGTCGCGATGATTTCAGAGGAGACTCGTACTTGAACGTGGGTAAACAAAACACCAGCGGCTTTGAGTTTACTCTTACTTCCCAAATCAGCGAGAAGCTGCTTTTCACTGGCAACTTTAGCATAGTAAGCGGAAAGATAACCTATAATCCTTCCGATATTGACGGTTCACAGACAGGGGGGAACCATGTTCAATTGTTCAGCAACGGAGCTTTCATAAGCAGGGAAGTGGAATCGCCCGATCTTGTGAGAAGGCCTAACACTGCTAACTTGAATTTGATATACAAGCCGATTGGACCGTTCGCTCTGAGGATTGATGTGAAACATGTTGGTTCACGAAGCGACATCTATTATGATTCAAAACTAGGGCCATACGGGGCCTTGGGCACTTTGCCAGTAGCGGACTACACCATTGTGGATCTTTCACAGAGATTTGCTTTGGACGGACATTTATCTATTGGTGCAAGAATTGAAAACGTTTTTGATGCCAAGTACTCAGAAATAAATGGTTTTACAACAAGAGGACGGGGATTTTACATTTCTTTGCGATATGATGATCAGCGTTTTTGAAAACTCAACTGCGAAACCATTGTGATCACTTCATAGTCAGCCCAGTCCAAAAAATATCAGGCCCCCTTAGCTTGAATATTTCATAACTGCGCAAAATAAGAAAAGGCCGTTTTCCTCTCACTCTTGATCCTGGCGACTTTCATCATTTCGTGCGCGGGAAGCATTCCGTTACCTTCGGCGAAACATGTTGAATG
The DNA here is from genome assembly GCA_031406095.1 of Ignavibacteriales bacterium. Classification (GTDB taxonomy): domain Bacteria; phylum Bacteroidota; class Ignavibacteria; order UBA10030; family UBA10030; genus JANOGR01. The sequence goes on along the minus strand of JANOGR010000043.1, from coordinate 18,330 downwards.
GGCATCAAAGCGATTGTCGGGCACGGAATTGAGTCAGTTGAGCGGAGGACGCGAGTTGTACATTCACAATTGCTCGAGTTGCCACAGTCTCTACGGACCAGGCTCATACTCTGCCCAGCATTGGGATGAGGTTATGTCAGAAATGAGGATGAAGGCCAAGATTGGGAAGCTCGAGGCGGAAAACATTGTTCGATACTTAATTGCTGTATCGCAGCAAGATTCGACAGGCAAAGAATAACAAGGTAGCAGACTCTACGCTTCGGATTGTGTGCTAGACCGTTCTCGAAAAAATCGGCTGAGCGGTTTGAAGTTTGGGAAGGTAGGCATCAAAGCAGATCGCAATGTTTCGGAGGAGGAGCCTGCCTGCGCCAACTACGGAGATTTTTTCAGCGGTGTGTTGTACCAACCCCAAACGCCTGAACTCCTCCAACTGCTCCAGAGCGTCCTGAAAATACTCGTCAAAGAGTATCCCGAAGTGTTCCTCGACTTTTTCTTTGATGACTTCAAGGTTGCACATAATTTGCATGATTACGCTCTTTCTGATTTCATCGTCAAGGTTCATGCGATATCCCACATGCGTAGCAAACCTCCCATTTTCTAATCTCTCAAAATACTCCAGAAGCGTTTTCGCATTTTGCGCATAGACTTCGCCGAAATGCGAGATCGCTGACGTGCCGAAGCCGAACAAATCGGCGCCCGCCCGGGTCGAATACCCCTGAAAATTTCTGTGAAGCGTTTTGTTGGCCTGCGCAAGTGATAGCTCATCCTCTGGTTTTGCAAAGTGGTCCATGCCGATGTAACGATACCCCGAGGTAGTAAGTGTTTCGATCGTTGTTTTGAGAATCTGAAGCTTCGCATTGGATGACGGCAAATCTTCAGGATGAATCAATTTCTGATGCGGTTTGATACCTGGTACATACGCAAAATTAAACACCGCGATTCGATCCGGCGAAATCTTAACGACTTTATCCAGCGTTTCCTGGAATGATTCCAGTGTCTGCAAGGGCAGACCGTAAATCAGATCAACATTTATACTTCCCATCCCAAGATCTTTTGCCCATTGGATTGCCTGGAGAGTCAACTGGTCTGGTTGAACTCTGTGAACGGCCTTTTGAACGCGTTCGCTGAAATCCTGCACGCCGAGGCTTATACGATTAGCACCCCCTTGCCGAAACGCCTGCATGTGATCGTACGTTAATCCCCGCGGGTCGATTTCGACGCTGAACTCTGCGTCAGGAGCGATGCGAAAGCATTCCCTGATAAACGATGCCAAATCTTCGATTTCGCCAGGAGTAAGATACGAGGGTGTTCCGCCGCCCCAGTGTATTTGCGCCACCGGGCGTTCGCGGTTGATGGAGGAGGATGTACGGGCAATTTCCTTTTTCAGCATCGAGAGGTACGATGAAACATGATCACGTTTTGACGTTATCACCGTTGTGCAGCCGCAGAAGTAGCAAAGTGTATCGCAAAACGGGAGGTGAACATAAAGCGAGACAGGCGATGTGTTTGCATCATTGTTTCTGATGAGGTCGATTTCAAACTGCTTGTCGGTGTAAGCAGGTGAGAACATGGGAGCCGTCGGATAGCTTGTATACCGGGGTCCCGGTTTATCAAACCGTCTCAACAGGTCTATGTCGACGGACATTGCGAGGATAGCCATTATGGTGGTAATCTGAACGCAATCCGCGTGCCAGCCAGAAACATGGAAAATCGAAAGAATCTTCAGTGGGTGATAACGAACCGGGCGACTCGGTCTTTCAAAACTGCGAAAAAATCAGACTCTTTTCTCAAATTTTAGAAATGTGAACTCTTGGCGGAAAAGGCGCGTTCGAGTGAGGGTTGTGTGGCTTTCGCTGTCCGCTCGATGCCCTCATCGGTGTGGGCGGCGGATGATCAGAATTCGTATAACAGGATGTCCAGTTTTTTCGAAAAGCGCGACTTCAATTTGATTTTAGTCCACACTTCAACTATTATACGAACATCCTTCGGGGTCGGGTGATATCCGCCTTAGGCGGACTACTCCCAATCGGTGGTATAGCCCACGAGTCCTTTATGGACATGATCTGGTGCAAGTCCAGAGCCGACCGTATAGTCGGGATGAAAGAAGGATTGATTCTTGGTAATTACCAAAACCCCGAAGTACGGGGTTTTTATGTTTACGGGCATTATTGAATATCAAGGCTTTATCCAGAAAAAAACTGCTTCCCACTTACGGATAAAAGCCGAAGCGAGGCTCGTGCGGCAACTCGTATTGGGCGCAAGTATTGCGGTCAATGGTGTTTGTCTCACCGTTAGCAAAATTCCCACCGAAGCAGTATTTGTAGTTGATATAATACCGGAGACACTGCGAAGAACCATGCTGGGAAGTCTCAAATTAGACAGCCTGGTTAATTTGGAACTGCCTTTGAAAGCCGACGGCCGTCTTGCCGGACATATCGTGCAAGGGCATATTGATGGAACGGCATCTATCAAGAGTATAAAGCGGGCTGGAAATAGTCATATTTTCGATTTTACTGCTCCTAAAAAACTCTTGAAATATATGATTGAAAAAGGATCTGTAGCAATCAATGGAATTTCTTTGACATTGATTGAGGTGACCGATGGCAGTTTTACCGTGGGGATCATCCCGTATACCTGGAAGCACACAATGTTTAAATACGCCAGGGTGGGTGATGCGGTAAATATAGAGGTCGACATATTAGCTAAGTATATTCATAAATTCGTTCGACCATTTATAGCTCAATATGATGAAAAACGTTAAAGATATTCGCATTGCTATTGTGAGCAGTTCATTCCGGCCCGAGATATCCAAAAATTTAGAAAAGAATTGTTTAGCAACGCTACAGAAAAAAAGCGTGCAAAAACACCAGATCAACATAGTGCGTGTACCAGGGTCACTCGAGATACCGTTGGCAGTCAAGAAATTGGCAAAGAAGAATACCTATGATGCTATTATAACCTTTGGGGCGATTTACAAAGGCAAAACCTATCACTTTGAACAGATCGCTAACGAATGTGCGCGGGGTTGCATGGAGGTATCTTTGCAGTATGAAATCCCCGTAATTTTTGAAGTGCTGTCGGTTTATGATCCTCAAGATGCTATCGACCGGGCGACCAGAAAAATAGAAAACAAGGGCGTTGAAGCAGCGCTCACCGCGCTTTCTATGATTAAACTTCTGGCAAAACTATGAAACCGTTCTCTTCCGTTGCATCAGTGCTTAAAGATATACGGCAGGGCAAGTTTGTTATCCTTGTTGATGACCCCCACCGTGAAAATGAGGGTGATTTTTTCATTCCAGCTGAAAGAATTACTCCAGAAAAGGTAAATTTTATGATTAAGCACGGCAGAGGTTTGGTTTGCGTTGCTCTGGAAAGGGGGCAAGCCTCGCGCCTCGCCTTGTCACTCATGGTTCCTTCTCATGAAAACACCGAGAACACAAAAGTGAATTTTGCCGTTTCCGTGAACGCTAAACATGGTATTACTTCCGGCATTTCTGCTTTTGATCGGGCCACGACAATACAAATATTGGCCGACCGTCATTCCAAACCGGACGATATTACGAGGCCTGGTCATATATTTCCCCTCATTGCTCATGAAGGCGGCCTAACAGCCAGGCAAGGCCACACGGAGGCGGCGGTTACGCTTGCCAAGTTGGCTGGTTTGAATTCTGCCGGTGTGTTGTGCGAAATTTTAAAAGACAATGGCCACATGGCCAGGCTTCCTAATTTAATAAAAGTTGCAAAAAAGTTTAGGATTCGACTGCTGTCTATAACTGATCTTGTCGGTTATGCAAAGGCACATCCAATTTCTCTTATGAAGTCCCCATCCATTGTTAGAACAGCTACCGCGCCCTTGCCAACTGCGCATGGCACGTTTAAGGTGTTTGTATACCGATCATCAATTGATAACCAAGAGCATACTGCATTACTTCTTGGAGATAAAACATCGCCCATGCTTGCCCGTGTTCATTCACAGTGTTTAACCGGAGATACATTTGGCTCGCTTACTTGCGACTGCGGAGAACAGCTACGGATGAGTTTTCAGCTTATTCAGGAGGCGGGCGGGGGTGTGCTTCTGTATTTAGACCAGGAGGGACGGGGAATTGGTTTGACGAATAAAATCAAAGCCTACTCGCAGCAAAAACGTGGACTGGATACCGTGGAAGCAAACCGCGCCTTAGGCTTTGCTGCCGATGAACGTAATTACAGTATAGCCGCCGACATATTGCATGATTTAGGAATTCAAGATATTTCGCTGCTGACGAACAACCCGGATAAGGTCAATGCTTTACAAATGCATGGTATTCACGTAGTGAAACGCTTGCCGCTGGAAACGACGCCAACGCCGACAAACCGTCAATATTTGTCCGCAAAAAAAAGGAAGCTTGGCCATCAACTGAGCCTGGTGTAACCTTCTGTGAACCGTGTTACGCCGCAAGATATTGTATTCTTAAAAACCGCACTGAGACTTGCTAAAAAAGGTTTGGGGTGGACTTTTCCAAATCCTATGGTAGGAGCTCTAGTCGTGAAGCGCGACAAGGTGATAGGTCAAGGGTATCACCACAGAGCCGGACTACCCCATGCAGAAATTGAGGCATTGCGTGCTACAGTTGGATCAGCAAGGGGCGCAACCTTATATGTGAATTTAGAACCGTGTAGTCACTACGGTAGAACTCCCCCGTGTGTTGACGCAATCGTGAAAGCTGGCATAACCAGAGTTGTGTGCTGCACGCCCGATCCAAATCCTAAAGTTTGCAGTAGAGCGATAAAGCGACTACGCCAAGCAGGAGTCAGCGTTTCGGTAGGCGGGTTAGTCGAGGAAGCCGAATCATTGAATGAAGCTTTCTTTGCCTTTCATCATCAACACCGTCCATTCATTGCCATAAAATTTGCTGCAAGTTTAGACGGAAAAATAGCCACCTCCTCACATGATTCGCAATGGATAACGAACGAACAAGCTCGAAACTTTGCGCGAAATTTGCGGAGGCAATATCAAGCGGTTCTCGTCGGTATTAACACGATCCTTCGTGACAACCCTCATCTCGGTGTGCGAGCACCCGGCAAACCGGATCCACTTCGGATTGTCTTAGATAGCACTCTGCGACTACCCATGACAAGCCAGGTCTTGCGAGATAAAAATGCGTTAATTTTCACCACTCGTCGGGGCAACCCAACGAAACGTCAGCAGCTCATCAGGAAAGGTATTTCACTGGTTGTGTCTCCCCGTGATTTTATTTCACTACGGACAGTTATGAAAGAACTAGCCCGCAGGGAGATTATCAGCATCTTCGTAGAGGGTGGGGGCACCGTGTTGGGAAGTCTTGTTGATGCAGGACTAGTTGATAAAGTATACGCGTTCTATGCGCCGATCCTCATCGGGGGAAAAACTGCGGTCAGTGCTGTTGGAGGAGAAGGTGCACCTATTTTAAGCCGAGCCTTACGGCTTACTAAAGTATTTAAAAAAACGTTTGGAGATAATATTTTAATAGGCGGTTATACTGCTAACAATAACAAGAAAATTAGATCTGCAAGACATGGTAGTTGATGAAAATATAATATGATTTTCTAATTCACTAAAAGGGAGTTCCAAGACCGATCTCAGGCGGAAAATGCGCGTTCGAGTGAGGGTTGAACTGCTTTCGCTGTCCGTTCGATGTCCTCATCTGTGTGGGCTGCTGACAGGAAAGCTGATTCGAACTGCGAAGGAGCAAAATAAATGCCTCTGTCCAGCATTTCCTTAAAGTATGCGGCGAATTTCTTGGTGTCCGATTTCAACGCAGTTGCATAGTCGGCAACTTTTTCTCTTGTAAAGAAGAGAGTAAACATGGAACCTACTCTATTCTGTGTAAGCGGCAGTGAAAGCTTATTGATGATGGTTTGAAGTTCTTTCTCCAATGTTGCCGAACGGTTTTCCAGCTGCTGATAGAGTGAAGGATCGTTCTGAAGAATTGTGAGCGTTTCAATTCCAGCAGCCATCGCCAAAGGATTTCCCGACAGGGTTCCTGCTTGATACATAGGGCCTTCAGGAGCGACCAGTGCCATGATTTCCCTTTTCCCGCCATAGGCTCCAACCGGCAAACCGCCGCCGATTATTTTTCCGAGCGTTGTCAAATCAGGTTTTATGCCGTAGAGTTGCTGCGCACCGCCGATGGAAACACGAAAACCAGTCATCACTTCATCCACAATAAACACGATGAAATGCTTGCTGCATAGATTGCGCAATCCTTGCAAGAATCCCTTCTCGGGAGGCACGCATCCCATATTGCCGACGACGGGCTCGACAATCAGCGCAGCGATCTGATTTGGATGCTCGTCGATGAGCTTTTGAACGGACTCTAGGCTGTTAAACTGCGCGGTGAGAGTATCCTTAGCGATTGATTGCGGTACGCCCGGACTATCGGGAATTCCAAGTGTCGTGGCGCCCGAGCCGGCTTTGATGAGAAAAGAATCAGCATGACCGTGATAACAACCTTCAAATTTGATGACCTTGTCCTTGCCCGTAAAGGCCCGAGCCAAGCGAAGGGCGCTCATGGTCGCCTCCGTGCCGGAATTCACCATGCGAACCATCTCGATGGAAGGCATGATACTGCAAATGAGATCCGCCATCTCGATTTCTCGTTCAGTTGCCGCGCCAAAGCTGGTTCCGTCCTGTGCCGCTTTTTTAATGGCTTCAAGGACTTGAAGATGGGCGTGGCCAAGAATCATCGGTCCCCACGACCCAACATAGTCAATGTATTCATTTCCATCGACGTCCCAGATCTTCGAACCTCTGGCTCGTGAGATGAACAATGGCGAGCGCCCAACCGACTTGAACGCGCGGACGGGTGAGTTCACGCCGCCCGGAATGAGCTGCTGCGCTTTACGGAAGAGTTCTTCAGATTTGTCAGTTTTCATCGCGATGTTAAAACAGGTTAGGCAAAAATCTTAAGGTCGGTTTTCCGGCACGGTGTTGACCATGTCAGCCGAAGGAGTAGTTGGGCTCCTCTATCTCAGCAATTTCGCAGCGTCTTTTGCGAAATATGTGAGAATCAAATCCGCTCCCGCACGCTTGATGCTCGTCAAAACCTCCATCATCACGCGCTGTTCATCGATCCACCCGTTGCGGCCGGCGGCTTTGATCATGGAATATTCCCCGCTGACGTTGTATGCCGCTGTCGGCATGGCGAAACGGTCTTTGACGCGCCGAATAACATCGAGATACGCTAGGGCAGGCTTCACCATAACGATATCTGCGCCTTCGAGGATATCTTGTTCAACTTCTCTCAGAGCTTCGTCAGAGTTTGCCGGATCCATTTGATGCGACCGACGGTCGCCGAATTTCGGCGTGCTTTCTGCGGCATCACGGAACGGACCGTAAAATCCTGAGGCGTATTTCGCGGCGTAGGACATGATGGGGATGTTGTGAAATCCGTTCTGGTCGAGCACGCGCCGGATTGCTTGTACTCGTCCGTCAAACATATCCGACGGCGCAACCATGTCGGCTCCGGCGTGCGCATGAGTGAGCGCTTCTTTTGTGAGAAGTTCGATCGACTCATCGTTCACAATTTCGTTGTCTCGCACAATGCCGCAATGGCCGTGGGACGTGTATTCGCAGAGGCATACATCTGTGATGACCACGAGCTCCGGCACTTCTTTTTTGATGCCTCGAATCGCTGTTTGGACGATGCCGTTTTCGTCATACGCTTCGCTGCCGACTTCATCCTTGCGTTCTGGAATGCCAAAGAGGATGACAGATGGAATTCCCAGAGTTTTCACATCGACGCATTCCCGCAGGATTTCATCCACCGAGAGCTGGAATACGCCCGGCATCGATTTGACTTCTTTGCGCACTCGTGACCCCGGCACGACAAAAAGAGGATAAATAAAGTCTTTTGTCGAGAGCTCCGTCTCACGGACCATGGAGCGGAATGCTTCGGTCATGCGGAGACGCCGAAGGCGTTTGAATGACCCGGCCTCAGTGGAGCTTGAGTAGCCTATGAGAGTTTTTTCGTTTTGCATGGTTAAAATCTCGCTAATTTACTTTTTCTTGGCTTGAGCAGGCGATAAGCGCGCATCTTACCTTCGTTGGTAGTTAAGTAGTTAACTGAATCCGCTAGACTGCGGAGTAGAATGTTGTATCCGCAGTGGCATCGTTCACCGCACAATCTGGTGCTTCATCTGGTTGAAGATTGCAACCATATCTTTGCGTTCTTCCGCGCCGACATTGTTCACATGCAAGGCATGGTCGAGATGTTCGATCATTGCATCAAATTCAAGCCCCGATACATCCATATCCGCGTGGGCGTCGGACATCGACAGGCCCTCGTACGAGCAGTCTCCGCCCCCCACCCGGCACATCATCGAGGCCATCATCGCTTTGAACCTGGTGGCACGCTGCCCGGATTTATCCTCGAACACCGATTTGAAGGCGCGCCACATCGCGCCGTCCTCTTTTAATAACGTATAGAACGAATCGACACTCGCGGTAATGGCTGCCTGGCCGCCCATTCGTTCGAACAAGAACGGACGCGGGGACGTCGGGACGCCCCTGTCGCATCCAACAGCACCGATCAGAACAATCAAAGTCACTATCGACTGAGATCGCAACATACTGACTCCTTTATGAAAATGAACATTACCATTTTCCGCTCAGATAAATTTCATCCGTTAAAGTACTGGTTTTCCGGGAATGAAGAAAGGCTGAGGAAGAATAATCGTATCTCTTTGTTTCCACAACTTCATATCGTTGATCAAGTGTAGCTGTGATCTACAACCAGAAACGTAAAGATTTGAGAACGACCGGTTAGTCAGCCTTTCCCCTGTTCCCCAACACGTAATCAAGAGAAAAACGATCAGCCTCGCGGGGCACAATCAGAACGAATAGCAGCAGCACCAGACGTGGAAAGACGTGCTCGTGGAAGGCGTAGAGCGGCTCCTTCAACAAGTGACCGAAAGTGACGGTGACAAGCACGACTCCGAGTGCCACCAGGGCTGCACGAGTGTGCCAACCGATGATGACGAGTGCGCCAGCGACAAGCTCAACGAACGGTATGCTGTACCCCACCACCCAGAGAGACCAAACAGGAAGAAACGTGTCCTGGTAAGGTAGAAACCACTGCCGGACATGTCCAGCTGGACCCTGAACGAACACTTTGTGCAGACCTGCCATACAAAAGATGAGGCCAAGCGCGAACCGCGCGAAAAGAAGCGCCCACGCGTAGCGTTGATTATCCTGCATGCTTTTTACCAGTTCTTTTCGCCATATCCAAACGAATGCTTGAGCCGTCTAAGCTCTGTTTAGATTGCCACACTTTTTACACCATGGCTGACTAACTTTTCGACTCGCTCAGCCATTGACTTTGAATTCATTACACAATCGCCAACAGAAATGCCGCCACGGTAGTTTCCTGTCAGAAAAATCCCTTGATGCTGCTGCTCAAACTTCCCAATCTGCTCGATGATCGATAGATGGCCCAGATGGTATTGGGGAATCGCCTTATCCCAACGCGTCACTCTGCTGTAGATCGGCAGTCCGCTCACGTGCATAAGCTCATACAATTCCCGAGTAACTATATCTATTAATTCCGCATTACTTTTTTGCACAAGCTCTGGTTGCCGCGAACCGCCCACGAATGTCGTGAGAGCAACTATTCCGGCGGGAGACCGCCCGGGGAAAATCGTTGACGACCAGATTGAGCCAAGGATCTTGCGGTTCTCTTTCGCCGGAACAAGGAATCCAAACCCATCCAGAGGCCTCCCAACATCCTGTCTCCTAAATCCAAGGAAAACCTCTGCCACGGGAGGATAACAGATTTTTTTCAGACATTGTGCGACTGAAACATCGAACGGCTCAATCAAGCCGGCAGCGTAGAACGATGGAATAGCCAGGATGACAGAATTACAAGTTATGCTAAAAACACGGCCATTTTCTGTTCCGTGAATTTCATAGGAATTTCTTGTGCCGTTCGATGACTTCGAGCCATCGATTCTCACTACCGACACATTCGTTCTAATACTTGCACCGAGCGCCTTTGATATGCTGTCGGGCAATGTTTGCATTCCATTTTTGAATGAGAACATCCGGGCGCGGTCTTTTGCTTTTTCAGCGCGATTCTTTCGCCCCCTCGCTCCAAGTATCTGTCCCTTGATGAGGCCACCGTAGTTCTTCTCGAGGGCATACAATTTCGGGAATGCCGCTTGCACACTCAACTGTTCAGGATCTCCTGCAAACACGCCGGCAACAAAGGGGTTGATGGCATAATCCAGGAATTCTCTGCCAAGTCGTCGAACAACGAATTCAGCAACAGTTTCTTCTCTGTCCGCACGGCCCACAAATGGCTCTTTCAATAATCGAAGTTTTCCAGACAGCGTCCAGAGCTTTGACCGCAAGAATGGCCCCGGAGACATCGGAAGCGGATGCAGGATTCCGTCCCTTAGAATGTAACGTTTGTTGGAAACTTCGTTCGCATAAATGAGTTCGTCCGTGATTCCAAGGTCTTCAAAAAGAGTTTGAAACAGCGGAGTTGTCTCAAGGGCGCTGTTGGGGCCGGTTTCAACAAGCCAGCCGTTCTCATGAATCGTTCGCATGGTTCCGCCAACGTGCGCATCTTTTTCGAGAACGAGCACATCACAGCCAGACTTATGCAGCCACCATGCTGTGGCTAATCCCGAAATCCCGGCGCCTATGACAACGACTTGCGGCATATCAATTTCTGAGTTGCTTCATCACGAGATCAGCCAGGCAATCGATGAATTTCTTGTTCCGGATGAGCGCCGGAGTCATTTCGAAACTTGTTATCCCAAGCTCTTTTGCTTTTTCCTGTGCTTCAATGTTGATCTCAGAAAGCGTCTCGATGTGGTCTGTGACAAAGGAAATTGGAATCACAACAAGATGAGAAACTTTCCTCGCTACCAATTCCTCGATTGTTTTCGTCAGCGAGGGTTCGAGCCATTTTTGCGGGCCAACTTTGCTCTGAAAACAAAGATGGTGCGGAAGTCCCCAGGCGCCTTTTTCGACAATCAGCTCGTACGTGCGCTTGATGTGGTTTGGATAGGGGTCGCCGGCTTTTATGAAGGACATCGGGATTCCATGAGCGCTGAAAACGAAATGCACTTTTTTCTGGTCTTCTTTCGGCAAGCGAGCGAGGGCAAGATTGACATGCTCAACCATCGCTTCGATGTAGAGCGGATGGTCGTAGTAGTTGTCAACAAGCTTTGTGCTGACGCTGTTATAGCGAAGACGACGTGTTACGCGTTTCCATTCGTTCATGCTTGAGCCGGTCGTCGCTTTGGAGTAATGAGGATATAAGGGGAGCAGCACAACTTCCTCGGTTTGGCTCTCCAAAAGTTTTTTCACGACTTCATCCGTCATCGGATGCCAGTATCGCATGGCGATATGTATGTCCGCGTCGATTCCAAGTTTATCGAGGGCGCTTTTCAAGCTTTCTGCCTGAAGTTGCGTCTGCTTCAGGATGGGAGACTTTGAGCCGATCCTTTTGTAGAGATCCTGGACTTTGGGAGCGCGTCGTGAAGAAATGATGTGAGCAAGCGGTTTGCGGAACAAAAAAGCCCCTGGTAAGTCGATGATGTCGGGGTCGCAAAACAGATTGTACAAGAAAGGCTGAACCGCATCGAGTGAGTCCGGGCCTCCTAGCTGAAAAAGAACAACCGCGATTTTTTTCCTGTTCATACCTGCTACGTTACCCAGTCTTTTGGTTTTGTCAACACTTCGAGAAGTTTGGCCTCCCGTGAGTTGGGTTTGGGTTGAACGTTGTATCTCCACTGAACCGCGGGCGGCAGCGACATCAAAATCGATTCAATTCTTCCCTCGGTCTCAAGGCCGAAAAGAGTTCCGCGGTCATACACGAGATTAAACTCCACGTATCGTCCGCGACGGTGGAGCTGCCATTGCCGCTCCACCTCGCCCCAACGATCCTTCACTCGGTTGGCCACGATGGGAATGTAAGCTTCGAGGAACGCGTTGCCGACATCCTGAATAAAGACAAACGTTTGTTCGGGCTGGTCGCGGAGGTCATCGAAGAAAATCCCGCCCACACCACGCTCCTCCTGTCGATGTTTAATAAAGAAATACTCGTCGCACCATTTCTTGAAGTTCGGATAATACGACGGTTTGTGCTTGTCGCAGACCCGCTTGAGCGTCGTGTGAAAATGGACGATGTCCTGTTCATTCAGGTAATACGGCGTAAGATCCGCGCCTCCGCCAAACCAACGGTCGTCGTTCTCGAGTTGGAGATACCGGAGGTTAAAGTGAACCGTTGGAATCATCGGATTGCAGGGATGGAGTACGACCGAGATTCCCGTTGCCTGGAACGCCTGCGGCGTAACCTTGAGCCGTTGTGCGAGCTTCTCGCTGAGCCCTCCCCGGACGTCGGAAAAGTTCACGCCGCCTTTTTCAAACACGCCGCCCTGTTCGATGATTCTCGTATCACCTCCGCCGCCGTGAGGATGAGACCACCGGTCGGTCGAAAATATCCTTTGGCCGTCCACCTTCTCAACGGTCGAACAAATTGTTTCCTGAAGCTCCTTGAAAAAAGTGGCAGCACGCGACTTGAGTGAGACTTTTTCTGACGCCAACGCTTCCATGTTTATCTGTGGTACTGGACGCTGAATTTTTTTACTGCATTGACAAACACTTGTACGTTCTCCACCGGCGTATCCGGCAGAATTCCATGCCCAAGATTGAAGATATGTCCATTGCCCTTCCCAAATTTTTCCAGAATCGTTTGCACGCCTTTCTCAATCCTTTCCGGCGGCGCAAAGAGCATCACAGGGTCAAGGTTCCCCTGAAGAGCAGCATAGCTCCCAATCATTTCCCTCGCTTTTCCAATGTCGATTTTCCAGTCGAGGCCCACAACATTTGCACCAGTGTCCGCGATCTTTTCGAGCGAATGTCCGCAGTCTTTGCAAAACACAATAACGGGAGCGCCGTTTGTTTTCAACAGGGAAAGAACTTGCTTGATATAACGAAGGGAAAATTCCTCGAACTCTTGTTGTCCGAGTATTCCGCCCCATGTATCAAAGATCTGAACAGCCTGTGCGCCAGCTTCGATCTGGCCGTTCAGGTATGCCGCGACGGCGCGGGCAAGTTTGTCCAGAAGGGCATGAGCATCTTTCGGCGAAGAAAAGGCCAATTCTTTTGCGAAGCGAAAATCCTTCGAGCCTTTTCCTTCCACCATGTAGGCGGCGAGAGTCCAGGGCGAGCCCGCGAAACCGATGAGCGGCACTTTGTTCTTCAAACCTTGTCGAGCGGTTCTGATTGCTTCCATCACAAACTTCAGCCTGGAATGGGGGTCCGGAACAGCGAGTTTGTCGATTTCCTCTCGAGATCGAATTGGAGTTGGAAAACGCGGGCCGCCTTGGCCTTCTTCGACGATGAGTTCCATGCCCATGGCTTCGGGAACGACGAGAATATCCGAGAAGATGATTGCCGCATCGACGCCGAGAATATCCACAGGTTGAATGGTCACCTCAGCGGCGAGATCCGGAGTTTTACACAGGGTAAGGAAATCCACTTTTTCCCGGACGCGGCGATATTCCGGCAAATAACGCCCCGCCTGACGCATGAACCACACCGGAGTTCGCTCCACATCCTCGCGCTTGCAGGCCCTTAAGAACAAATCGTTTCCCGGAGAAGACGGCCTCGAAACGGCGGCCTTTTTTTCTGTGACGCTATTCATAGAATTTCACAATAGAGGAAACAAGCGCCTCCGTGGTTGGTTCACTCGCAACAATGTCAACAGTGAGAGAGGCTTTTCTTGCCGCGTCTGATGTTGTCCGTCCGATTGCAGCAATACGGACTCCGCGAAGTGATTCGTTTGGAATAAGTCTTAGAAAATTATTGATACTTGACGGGCTGAAAAAAACGATAAGGTTGATTTCTTTTCGAGAAAACATTTCATTCGTTGTACTGATATCCACGTCAGATGGGGGCCGTGTTTCGTAAACAATAACTTCGTCCACCATCGCACCGTGTTCTCGGAGGGTAGATTGAATATCGGTCGCTGCGAGATTTCCTTTTGGAAAGAGGAATCTCTTTCCATACACGTCTTGTTGTGCGAGCGCATTCGCCAACGTCCGTCCGTCATGTGTTCCTTTGAACACGACTCCCCTGAGCCCAAAGCTCTCCACGGCTCGTTTCGTTTTTTCTCCTACAACGTACATGGCTTTCTCGGGGAAGGAAGAAAATCGCTTCTCGTCGACAAGCCGTGCTCGATTCAAGAAATATGTCACAGCATTGACACTTGTGAGAATAATGCCGTCATACGAGCCGATGCCGGCAATCGCGTTATCGCAATCATCCCACGACGTTGTCGGAACAATGTGAATCGTGGGGAAAACAACGACCTTCGCACCGAATTGCTCCAGCATGTTTTTTAACTGCGCCGCCTGTTCAAGCGGACGGGTAACAAGAATTGTCGTATCCTTCAACGGTTCCATTGCCCTGACTTCAGACATTGCTACCGGATGAACCGACATGTATCGTCCCTTTAACAGTTTTTCTGATTTCGTCCAGGATTTTCCCTGCGCCCTTGCTCACGAGTTCTTCGGCGAGTTGCCTTCCAAGAGATTCGCTTTCCGAAGGCGAACCTTTGATGGAGCCGCGGACGATTGTCGAACCGTCAAGACTGCCCACGATTGCATCAAGAAGAAATGCTCCGTTCGTGATTCTTCCGTACGTTCCGATTGGAATCTGGCAACCGCCTTCGAGTCTTCTGAGAAGTGCCCGTTCACCAGATGTTGCTTGTTGCGTGGGAAGATGGTTCAACGGCATGAGCATCGTGAGCAATTCACGATCGTCTTCACGAATCTCCACAGCCAGCGCTCCCTGGCCGACAGCAGGTAACATGTAACCGGGTTCAAAAACCTCTGCAATCATTTCTGTCCAACCCAGCCGGGTGACGCCCGCCTTTGCCAGCACCATTCCATCCCAGTCGGATTTCTCGAGCTTTTCACGACGTGTCCGCAGGCTGCCCCGGAGGTCAACAATGTGAAGGTCCGGTCTGTGATGTAAAAGCTGACACTTCCGCCGCAAACTCCCCGTTGCAATTGCACCATTCCGGGGAACTTCTTTGAGTGAGGGATATTTTTTTCCGGGATGAGAAATGAAAACGTCGCGGACATCTTCACGTTCAGTAACGACAGCTATCGTCAACCCCTGCGGGACAACCGTTGGCAGGTCTTTCAAGCTATGGACTGCAAGGTCGATGGTTCCGTCGAGTAAAGCACGCTCGATTTCTTTCGTAAACAGTCCCTTGTCGCCGATCTTCGATAACGGAGAATCAAGGATCTTGTCGCCGGTAGTCTTGATAACAACTGTTTCGACGCTGACTTCAGGGGACGAATGTTGAAGCTGCTGCGCGATCCATGCGGTTTGCCACTGAGCGAGTTCGCTCCCGCGGGTTCCGATGGTAAGCTTTGTTCTCTTCATGAAGGCTTGTTTGCATCTTCGTTCAACCCAAAGAGAGAGCGGAGAATGTGAATTCTCTTGCGTTTGACTTCGTCGGGCTCTTCATGGCCATTCTTCAACATCGTGGTCGGGACGTGGAGCAGTTTGTGGACAATTCGCTTCGTAACGAGCTCAAGCAATTCCTTGTCGTTGGCGGAAGAAAACCGATTCACGTGTTTTACCACTTCGCTCTGGCGAATCTCTTCAAAGTGTGTATGAAGGTCGGCAATCGTCGGGTTCACTTCGAGGGAGGAGTACCACGCATAGAATTCCTTCAGCTCTTCCAGTATGATGGCGTTGACCTTTGGAATCTCTAATTTTCGCTTCTCGAGGTTCTGGTCGACGATACCCAGCAACGCATCAAGGTCGTGAAGAAAAATATTCTCGATGGCATTGGCGGAAGGTTCAACGTTGCGCGGAACGCCGATGTCGATGATAAACAACGGCTTGTTCGAACGTCTCTTCATGACCTCAGATAGCTGCGAAGCCGTGACGATGGGCTGCGGCGATTCCACGGAGGTAATGACGATGTCAACCTCGGTCATCGTGTTAGTCAATTGATCGAAATCGGCCACCGATCCTCCCAGGGACGCAATTAAATCTTGAGCTTTGGAACGTGTTCTGTTCGTGATCAGCAGTTTTCCAATACCTTTTCCTGTAAGATGTCGCGCAGTCAGCTCACCCGTTTCACCGGCGCCCACGAGGAGCGCAGACTTCTTCGAAAGGTTCTCAAAAATCTTGCTGGCGAGTTCGACAGCGGCATAACTGATGGAGATAGCACCCTCGCCGATGCGTGACTCCGTGCGGACTCGTTTTCCGACGCGGTAAGCAGACTGAACCAGGCGATTGAGAAAAATGCCGATCGTCTTTTTTTCCTGTGCGAGGTTGAACCCCTCTTTCAATTGGCTAAGGATCTGAACGTCCCCGAGGACCATGGAATCAATGCCCGACGCGACTTTGAACAAATGATTGACTGCAGATGCAGAATGGAGCGAGTACAGGTGATTTCGACTTACATGGCCTTCTGCCGACTTTGCATCAATGAGGAACTGGCCGAGGCTTTCTACCGCAGGGAGATCGTTTGAGATCGACGGTATTCCATAGATTTCGGTACGGTTACACGTAGAGACCATAAAACACTCGGAGAACCAACGTTCGCGCATCAATGGCAGGGTGGTCCGTATTTCTTCAGCGGAGAACCACAGTTTCTCTCGCACTTCGAGCGGTGCGGTTCGGTGGTTAATGCCTATTGTTACGATGTTCATGGACTCAACCCCGGCTGCCATCTCAGTAAAAATTGTGGAAACTGGTGAAAAATAAGTTAATGGCAGTTAACGAAAAAAACGAAATGACGAACACCGCGAGGGACAAAATCATTATTTTTCGCCCCTGCCATCCCAACATTCTTCGGGCGACCAACCCTATTCCGTACAGAACCCAAACGGTAAGAGTGCCCACGAGTTTTGCGTCAAAGTATGAGAAACTTTCATACGCCTTCGGTAACCACACGAAGCCAATAACAATAGCTATACTGATGAAGAAAAACCCCAGAACCGTCGATACAAAACTCATGCGTTCAAGTGTTTCAAGGTTTGGGAGCTTTGAATAAATGACGCCGAAGCGTTTGGACTTAATGTTATGATACAACATCAGATAGAGAAATCCGTAAACAGCCGAGATGGTAATGGCAGTGTATCCCACCAATGCAGCAGACACATGGATTCCCAGCAAATTGCTCTCAAGGACTGGGTTCACTTTCGTAAGGTCCTGGATAAAAGCAGAGGATCCAAGTTGGAAGAAAAACGCGGGAATCAGAATGAAGTAGCCCGTGTTCTTCACTCTCGTCAAGAACTCAATCACCAAATAAGCTACGCCCATAGAGAATGCGATCAAAGACATAATCTCAGAGATAGTGGTAATAGGGGGATGATTGAACGCGGTTGTTCGCAAGATGAGATATGCAGCGTGCGAGACGACCGTTAATACAAGAAGAGGTGTCTTGAATCCTTTAGCATTTGCGGCGTCGCCGAAAAACGCTTTGGCGTAAAGCCAGACCGTGGCACCATACAACAAAGGTAAAAAAACGGTAAGAACGTCGATAATCACCCCTGGTCCCTTTCGAGATTTCAATATTGAAAAAACAGCACTAAAATATAGTTGAACAGGCTAGGATTAGCAAGGAACGTACCAACTCAAGACAGTCTTTTTAAGGCGTTTTTCGAGGATGAGGTGCGGCGAATTCCCAATCTTGATAAACCACACTGGATTTCTCAACAAGTTCATTTGATTCACGAATGTGAATCTAACTTGTTTTCCGTCGTATTACGGTGCACGAGAATCAAGAAGTGGAAGACAGAACAAGATCAAACTAATACCGAAGAAAAATTTTACTATGATCTGAAGGATGGGTATGATCCAAAATCCCCGCTGAAGATAGCTTTGTTTTTTTGTCATGCAGTAGCGATATGGATGATTGGGTCGGGGGAAGACGACATTCACTACAACGCCTACCGGGTAATATCCAGCTGAGAGAAGCTCGCAAGGGCCCTGAGGAACAAAGGGTGTCTCAATTTGAGCATCCGTGAGGATATGACTTGGAACACACCTGTGTCCGGGGAGTTCGTCAATTCTGCGAGAAAAGAATATTTTTTGCACGCGTTTAAGATTCATGTTGCATTTTTTGTTGAGGCTTCATAGCTTAAGGATTCAAATCAAGAAACGGCCTCCCGTTGACCACTACGTTCTAAGGAGTTATTGATGTACAAGGAGCCTCTCTCAATCCTGCTCGTTGACGACGAGAAATCTTTTGCAAAAGTCCTCGCGCTGCAGCTCAGCGAGGAATACGGTTTCCAGACGACCCTCGCTTATTCAGGCACCGAGGCAAT
>JANOGR010000032.1:0-8644 GCA_031406095.1 Ignavibacteriales bacterium | reverse complement strand
AACGACGATCGTATTCCGTCAAACCTGTTGATGATTCCTTCCTTCTCCCCATAGAAATTGACCATACTCCAAAAAGTTGAATAGATTCCCCAGTACTTTGAAGAAATGTTTTTTCGGAAATGTGCTGAGGCCCCGAGCGTTCCCAGCATGCGCTTAAGATTCGGCTCAAGTGGGCGCGTCGATACAGGAAAGCGGTCATCCTGACGGATCGTATAGACATCGGCGCGGAATGCGAACAAACCCTCCGCAACCTGGTTTTCCCCTCTCCACGGCACCAAGTAAGCACCATGGAGGCTGCCGAAGATGAGTGAGCGCTCTATGCCGAGAAAGTAGTTGTCAATATCATGCTTACAGCGATGGAAGTATCCGACTTGCCAGAATGTTTCCTCAAGCCGTTGGGTGAAGAGGAAGCCTTCTTCCCAAATGATCGCCCGGGGATTAAACCGAATATCATTGTGAGGGTCGGCAATGAATTCGATGTTGCTGAGAAACGCAAGGCTCATCTCGTCTCCGACGCGAAAAATCTCCACGTATCCCCCCAATCGCTGCAGCCATGCGTGGTCCTCATCCCGGAGGAGCGTATAACCGGAAAACTCTCCCCACCCTCCAAGGCTGTGCATCCAGCTTGTCTCATCGGATCGAGGCTTTTGCGACTCCATCCCCAGGGGGTTCAATGTTTGAAATCGCATAGGGAATCGCTGGGCCAAGCTCGGAGTAACAAAAATCCCAAGCCAAATGATAAGGAAGATTCTCGTCATGGTCACACGCCCTCCTTCAATTTGCCGTTGAGTGTCCTATTCCGGGAAATGGGATCCGTTGGTGTGTAGTTTTGCTCGGAATATCCCTCCGGTTTTTATTTCATCATTTTTGAAAGAACAGATCGAAACTTTTCACCGCACGTTCAACGGTTTCGTATATCCTGAACACTTTCACCAAATGCATAATGGCAATCACAGCCTCTACCTTGTCGCTCAGTCGTGCGAGGCATAAATCTCCACCTTTCGTGCGCAGGGATACCACCGAGGCGACCAACGCGCCCAAGCCCATGCTGTTGATGACCTTGACGCCTCCGAGGTCGATGACAACATACTTCCTGTTTTCTTCCAGAAGGGCATACACCTTTTCCCGAAGTTTCGAAGTTTCGGGCTCACCCAGGAAATTCCCCTTCAACGATAGGACGACGACATCACCGTGTCTTTTTTCTTCGATCATCATATTTTGGCCGGTCGGGTCTTCAATTCCGCAAGAACCTCGGTGGAAAGGGAATCAAGGCCCCAAGAAGGATTCTTTCATCTATTTTGTCGGGATAGCGCCGTAGAATTTCCATTGCGGCGTGTACTCGCGTTTCAGTTCCTGGTTCGTAAGAATAGCACGCACCATTTCCACCGGAATGCTGTTATTCCGCAGAATCGTGTCGTGGAATTCTTTGTTCGTCATCTTGCCCGATGCCACAAGTTCCTTGTTGAGAGAACGAAACTGCAGTCCGCCAAGCAAGTACGCGCATTGATACAGGGGTCCGTATTGTCCCGTGAACGAGCGGCGGACTTCTGCGGCCGCATTCTCGAATTCATGCCCGACTCGCTTGACGAGAAAATCAATGCATTCCTGCGGCGTCATTTTTTCGAGGTGAAAACTGAGTGAAAAGATGATCCGTGCGCATCGATGCATTCGCCAGAACAACATTCCGATTCTGTTCTCGGGTGATTTCGGAAAATTCATGTCCCAGAGCAACAACTCCCAGTACAATGCCCATCCTTCACCCCAGAACGGCGTTCCGAAAATGTTGCGATACGTGCGATAACGCGCATTCATGAAACCCTGCAGATGATGCCCGGGGATGAGTTCGTGATGCACAACTGCACGCGAGAAGTGCGGGTTGTTGCCGCGCATGCTCATCATTTTTTGTTCATGCGTCATCGTGTTCGTGGGATAGGAGACCTGAATGACTTCGCCGCCAAGAAAAAAAGGCGCAATAAGCTGTCGCTCGGGTGTCATCATTTCCATACGCCAGCTTTCTTTTGCCAGCGCGGGAACCGTTAAGAGGTTGTTTTTCTCGACAAACTCAATCGCTTCCAGAGCAAGGTCGCGAATCATGGCTGGCTGTTTCCCCGGCTCGACATACGTGTTCTTGACATGCTCGAGAGCTTTGTGCCAGTCGTGTCCGTAGCCAAGCTCGCGGGAGGCTTTCAGCATCTCTGCGTCGCACCATTCCATTTCCTTGTTGGCAAGCGCGATGAGCTCATCGGGAGTATACGGAATCATCTCGGCAGCCAGATGGCTTAACAATGCCTGACGCCCGATGGGATCGCCGACGATTGTCGTGTTGTCGTCCGCCTTCACACCGCCGATCCTTTCACGCACAAACTTGGCATAGTCTTGCATGGTTGAATCGAGAAGGCGGTACGGCGAGCTGACCCACCAGGAAAACTCCGGGTCATAACCGTTCGAGAAGTTGAACCAGTTGCGAAGCATCGTTCGAAGTGTGCCGAGGGCTTCGAAGGCCCGGTTTGCTATCGTTTTCTTGATTTTCCCCGGCTGAAACTTGCCTTCGCTCTTCGCGCCCGGTTTTCCCTCGGCCTTAAGAGCCTCTTCGAAGCCTTTCTTGGTTTCCTGGACTTCTTTCATGGCGTCGGTGAGGAGCTTCGCGTGGCGGGGAGGTTCAACGGGAACGAGCTGTCGACGCGAATCCTCGAGGTCCATAAGATCCTTCGCGAAGGGAATGAGTGGTTCCATCTCAGCATATCGCTCGGCTTCGCGATTCAATTCGATAGCCTCGCGATCGAGATGGTTCTTAAAAAGAACGTAGTCGATCTTCTCCTGCTGGTTGAGGGAACCAAAATCGAGTTTTTGTAAATCCTGCAACCACTCGTTATAAAACTTCATGAACCGGGCGCTGCGTTTCGCGGAATAAGGCGCTGTGAGTAACCGATTGAGGTTCCCGCGGTCGGCCGAATAGCGTCGAATGAGGCCGGACACGACGCCTTCTTGCGTGCTGAGGTCCTTCAGGTCGAAAGGCTGCGTGATGCCGGTGATGACGTTTTGTTGGGCACTTGCAGGTTCGAGGGACATGAGGCAAACGACAACGCTTGCTGAAATCATGCTCGTTTGTAGAACGCGATAAAAAGGTTTCATTCTTTGTTCCTTCAGAAGTTTAGGATGGAACTATTTCAGTTTTTTTGCGGCCATGAAGCTGTACCGGTCGACTGTAAGGTCCTCGCTGGTGGCCGTTTGCTTCCGGTTGTGGTCAAGTGTCATTTTCCACTGGAAGAGGTCGGTGAATGTATGCTTCACTCTCTCAACCAGCCCTGCAAAGCGGCCGCTTCGTTCGTATTCATCGGCGGCATCTTTGCTGTCCCAAATCGTCACGGAAAGAGCTTCGGCATCGTGACCGCCCGGCATGAGCAAGTAAGCATGACGACAACCTTTGATCTCGTGGAGAGCGGGGATAATCTCGTGAATGTACAGTTCGCGGAATTGATCCTGCTTTTCGGGTTTGATTTTCATCGAAACGATGCGCAGAAACAAATCTGCCGGCCGTTCGTGATGAGAGTTGAGCTCCCTGCTCATGACAGCAATCGGATAAGCTCTCACTGCCGGCTCCAGGGGAACAGGGACCTGCTCGAGCTTCAGATCTTTCGAAAGCTCAACTCTCCATTCAGAAGAATCGGCCAACATCGGCCGGGCCTCCTCCAACAGTTTGGCGTAAAGGCCGCTGGTTTCGTACTCGTCGGCGCGGGCCTGGGTTTCCCATAAAGTCATCGAGATGACTTCGTTGGGTTCACGCGTGCTTTGCATGAGGCATGCATACATGCAGCCGGGCGTTTTTTGCAACGCAGGAACGACGCGATCGTCATACAGCCACCGAAGTCGCGTCAGCTCGGCGGGTTTGGCTTTTGCCTGAACGAGTCGTAGGTACATAACGGGTCCTCCCTTTGTTCATGAGCGTGTAAACCTTCCGAAGGCCAGCTGAGACTTCCGAAGCTACCTCAGGATTCTCATCCAGACTTCGGAAGTCTTACCAGAGAACCTTCGGAAGGTCATGTTTACTTCAGCGCTGAACCGGTCTCGCTGCTGGCGGGAGCTTTCATCCTCTCCTGTTTTTGCTTTTCGACCATCCGTGCAACGTCGGCGAGCAGCTGCTTTGCGTCGTAGACAATGCCGTCTTTGATTGTCCATTTCACGCCGCCCACGCGCTCGGGTTTTCCTGTTTTGTCGTTCAATTTCACAGCTCCGGTGCCGTAAAGGACTTTCAGGTTCTGAAGAGGATTCTGGTCCACAATGGCCATGTCCGCCAGCAGGCCTTCCCGCACAATGCCAAACTCCGGAGCCTGGCCTTTCGGTTCGTGGAGTGTCATGGCTCCGTTCATGGTTGCGGCCTGAATGACTTCCAGCGGATGGAAGCCCGCTTCCTGCAGCAACTCCAGCTCGTGAATAAATCCAAAGCCGTATGTGCTGTAGATGAACCCCGCATCCGAGCCTGTTGTGACCCGGCCGCCCATCTTCTTATAATCGTTGATGAGTTTGAACCACACTTGATAGAAATTCCGCCAGGCGACTTCATCTTCCGTGGTCCAATAGTACCAGTACGAGCCATGATTTTCGCGGCTCGGCTGGTAAAAATCCATCAAGGAGGGAAGTGTGTATTTGTCGTGCCAATCGGCGTTGCGTGCGACCATAACGTCGCGTCCAGCCGAATAGATTGTCATCGTGGGATCGAACGTTGTGCCCAGTTTTCGATGTTCTTCCAGGTATGCCTTCCATTCCGGACTTCCGGGCGGATGAATTTTGTCCCACAGTCGCGCAACCTGACCGAAGCGCATTTGTTCGTCGTTGTTGATCTGGTCGAGCGGCCACGGTTGAACGACATAATCCTTGAGCAACGGTTCAAAATGGCCGTAAAAGTGTGTCACCGTTCCCAACCCGAGACGCGCTGCTTTGATGGCGTTTATTTGTGCGACGCCCGTTTGTCCAAGGTGAGCTGTCGAGCCGAGGCCGAGTTTTTTTGCTTCATCGAGCAGAGCGGCCATAATTTCAGGCCGATGGGCGCCGAGTTTCAGTCCGTCGATGCCGTTCTTTGCAGCCCAGCGCACATATTCCCGAGCGCTCTCCGGGGTTCGAACTGGTCCCTTCTCCCAGCCTGATCCGGGGCGCTGGTAATTGAAAATCCGTGGAGCGACGATTTCATTTTTGCCACTTCGCTCTTTCTCTTTTACGGTGAACTGATTGGAGGCGAGCGAAACTCCGCGAACAGTCGTCACTCCATGCGCCATCCAAAGCTTATAGGCGTATTCCGCATCGGGATTTTTTGGAGGACCGCCCGCATGCACGTGCATGTCGACAAATCCGGGCATCACGTACATACCGGTGGCATCAATTTCATAATCGGATTTCTCCGGCTTCCGATTTTGCTTCATCGGCAGCCCTGGCGTGCCAGCGCCTTGAACAGACTTGATACGATTGTTCTCAACGACAATGTCGACCGGGCCTTGCGGAGGCGATCCAGTCCCGTCAATAAGCATGGCGCCCCTGATGACGAAGACTTTGAAGGGCCCTTTGCCCTCATCAGCCCTTCGATTCGGCGCGGGGATGATTCGGATGGAATCTTCCTGTGAAAGTGCAGGGGTCCAAAACCCGAGATCGAGTGCAATCAGGAAAGCAGATGCTATCTCGGTCAACATGCGTTTTTTCATGGTTCTCCTCCTTAGTTATGGAACATGAATGCAAAAATCGATCGGTATTCTTGTTGACCTGAGGAGTCCGATTGCAAATCGGACTCTACATCAGTCTGAATACAACAACGGGTTCAACTCGCTTGACGCAAGATCACCCGGTTTTTGTCCGGGATGAAAGACTTGCATGTCCACCCTGCGGTGCTCATTGTCCGGTTGAAGGATGCGGGTTCCGTCGGCGTAGTAGATGATCGTGATGACTTCGCGTCGTTTTGTGCTTGAGTTGGGATGAGCGGAGTGGAGCATGCGCCCGGAATGGAAGGTGGCATCTCCGGCGTTGATAACGTCGTTGGTGTGAATCGAAAACGTCTTTTCTTTGATCATGCGCTCAAAGTATTCCTGAGAAGTGTCGGAGATGGGCATTTCTTTGAAGGCGCCGACACGGTGAGAGCCGGTGGCAAAACTCATGGAGCCCATTTCTTTGGTGATATCGACGAGAGGCATCCACATGGTGATGGTGTGTTCTGTGTCGAGGGGCCAGTAGTAGTAATCCTGGTGCCAAGGAGTCTGCTTTCCTCCGGGCTCCTTGATGAGCGCCTGGTCGTGATACAACCGTACCCCTTTCACGCCCATCAGTTCGGCGGCGACTTTGGCAAACCTTCGGGCGAAGACAAACTGTTTTGCCATCTCATTGAGACGCCACACGTTCGTTACCTGCGTAAACATCGCGCCGTAATCAGTGATCCGGCCCTGCGCATTCTGGGCGCGAGTCACCTCTGCAACGGCATCAAGAATAAACCTGCGGTAAAAGAACACCTCTTCGTGTGAAGCCACGCCGCGCAGGAGGATGTGCCCATCGCCTCGATAAGCTTCACTTTGCTCGTTTGTGACAAGAAAATCCCGTGAGAGGTCAATGGTGTGCTGAGTGGAGGTTGTGCTCATATTTCGTTTTGTATTAATCCTGTGGTTTCGTTACGGTCACGGAGTGGTCAGTGACCGCCGGGTCTTGGTTCATGTTCGCTTCCACCACAAAACAGATGTTGAAGCATAGGATCTGGTTTTGTCGACCAACGATTTCATTTCGGCGGGAATCATCGGCTTGAATGACTTTGCGACCTCTACATTCTGCTTCACTTCTTCGAGCGTGCCCATGCCAACAATCGCTGTGCTGATGGGCAGAGTCATGACATAGCGGAGACTCTGCGGAACAAACTCTGTCACCCGGCCAGCTGAAAGCACCTTCATGGCGATGATGCCGATGCCCTTCTCTTTTGCCACGGGAAAAAGCTCGTCACCAAAATCGTTGAGAAGTTTATCGACGGAGCTGAGCGGGACGAGTGCGGTTTCAAACGGATAACGGTTCAAGGCTTCTCTGATCACATTGGGACGTGTATGACCGGTGATACCCACATGTTTGCACATTCCTTGCTCTTTAGCACGAACTGCCGACGCAAGGGATCCATTTTTTCCGGTCACCATGTCCAGCTGCTCCACGCTGTTGATCGAATGAATTTGAAGGAGGTCGACGCAATCCGTTTTGAGTCGCTCCAGGCTTCTGTTGATTTCTGTCCAGGCATCATCCTTATCCCGTTCGAGCGTTTTCGTTGTCAGAATAACTTCTTTGCGGCGGGTTTTCATAACCTCGCCGACCTTGACCTCTGCGTTTCCGTAACTGCTGGCGCAATCGATATAATTGATGCCGGCGTCGATGCAGGCGTCAACGATCTTCGCACCTTCAGCGATGGAATGCGGCCCATGGCCGATTGCGACACAGCCGAGTCCCAGGATGGAAACATGCAACCCTGTCTTCCCGAGTGGACGCAGCGGGAGCTTCAGGGTGTTTTGTAATTGGCCAGCTTTCCCGAGAGCAGAAAAACCCACTGTGAGCCCAAGAGTCGTTCCTGCCGTTTTTTGGATGAACTCGCGTCTTGTAATGTGTTCGGCCATAGGTTTGCCGAGAGGAAGGCTAGGGAATATATCAAATGACCAAACGAAATAAAATAGCAGAAAAAGGCGAAACATCAGCCTAAAGTATAAGTATAATACAGGAAGTTTTCCGAAACCCTGGTTCTCTCTTCGAAAGTCTAATCGTTTGAACCGCCAACACCAACAAATCTGACGACAATGATGAAGAACGTTTCAGCACTTTTCTCGATGCTTTTCCTCTGGTTTCTTGCCGTTGAAGCCCAATCGGTGGAACCACAGTCATTCAGGGCTGTTCGCATCAACGATGACATGAAACTCACTGGAAAGCTGGACGACCCGCGCTGGGCCCTGGCAAACCAGGTGGAGATCTCGTATGAGATGCAGCCCGGAGAGAACATTCCAGCTCCGCAGCGCACGACGGTAAAAATCCTTTACAATAACGACTTTCTTTATTTCGGCTTTGATTGCAAGGATACAAAGCCATCCGATATCCGGGCGAACATCAGCGATCGCGACAAGCTGTTTCAAGATGATTTCGCCATCGCGATTTTCGACACGTACGGCGACAACCAGAAATCGTATGAGTTCTTCGTCAACCCGTACAGTGTTCAGGGCGATATTCTCAACACGGGTGGAAACGAAGATGCCAGCTTCGACGCCGTGTGGTACTCGGCCGCTGCGATCAATGATTCGGGATGGACGGCAGAGATGGCAATCCCGTTTAAGAGCATCCGATTTCCTGCCCGGCAGGAACAAGTGTGGACCTTGCTGTTGGGCCGGAATTTCCCGCGGGACAGCAGGTACATTTTCTCCTGGACGCCGATCAGCCGCAACAACCCTTGCCTGATCTGCCAGGGGAGACCTCTTGTCGGAATCGAGGGCATCGAATCCACTTCTTCCATCGAGCTCCTTCCGTATGTCATCGGGACCCAACGCGGATCAGTTCTGGATACAGACGATCCTGCATCTGAGTTTGTGAACGGCAAAGTATTGGGGAGAGTCGGCGGCGGAGTCCGTTACGCCCCTTCACCAGACTTTTCAGTCGATGC
>JANOGR010000017.1:0-3611 GCA_031406095.1 Ignavibacteriales bacterium | reverse complement strand
CGAGCTGAGCGGCACCCGATCCTGCGGACGCTTGGGTCCGGCAAGGCTGGGTTCGACAGTCGCTAAATCAAGTTCGAGCACATCGCTAAACTGCGGCTCCGGCGAATCATTTGAATGGAACAAGCCCTGTTGCTTGCAGTATGTTTCGACCAGTTTGACGCTGTCTTCGCTGCGTCCCGTGAATCTGAGGTAGTTCAAGGTTTCATTATCGACCGGAAAAAATCCCATTGTTGCGCCGTACTCGGGAGCCATGTTGCCGATCGTGGCTCTGTCTGCCAGGCTGAGCGATGATAGTCCAGAACCGTAGAACTCAACAAATGTTCCGACGACGCCTTTCTTGCGCAGTATTTGAGTGACGGTCAGAACCAAATCCGTAGCTGTTGCGCCTGGCTTCAAAGTCCCGTGAAGCTTGAACCCAACAACCTGCGGAATCAACATCGAAATCGACTGTCCGAGCATCGCCGCTTCTGCTTCGATGCCTCCCACGCCCCAGCCGAGCACGCCAAGCCCGTTGATCATCGTCGTGTGAGAATCTGTCCCTACCAGCGTGTCCGGATAAGCCCAGCTTTCTCCGTCCGCGGTTGAAGTGAACACAACCTTGGCCAGATACTCGAGGTTCACCTGGTGGACAATTCCCGTCTCGGGTGGCACAACGCGAAAATTCTTGAAAGCCTGTTGACCCCAGCGCAAAAAGGCATAGCGTTCCTTGTTGCGGTCAAACTCCTTTTCCGAGTTGATCATGAACGCCGCCTCTGAACCGTATTCGTCAACCTGGACAGAATGGTCGATGACGAGGTCAACAGGTTGCAGAGGGCTGATACGTTCGGCTTTCCCGCCCATCCTGACCATCGCGTCTCTCATCACTGCGAGGTCGACAACACAAGGAACGCCCGTGAAATCCTGCAAAAGAACCCTCGCCGGCATGAAGGCTATTTCTTTGTCGGGTGTAGCCTTTGGGTTCCAATGGATGAGAGCTTCAATATCCTCTCTTCGCACGACCCTTCCGTCTTCCAGACGAAGCAGGTTTTCAAGAAGAATCTTGAGCGAGATGGGAAGTCGGGAAAGTGATTTCCCTGAGCTTTTTTCAAGTTCCTGAAGGGAGAAAAAAGAGTGGGATCCGATTCGTTTCTTGGATTTGAAGCTGTCCTTCGTCATATCAAACTCCGTTCTGCTTCGAATCAGTCTTGCGGATATTCTGTAAACAACGGACAAATATATGAAAAAAACCGCCTAAAAGAGGGAAGACCTCTTCGGGCAACGGGTGCACGGATTTTCGCATTCTTCGCAATCATTACTAATTATAGGAATCCGCATCGATTCCACTACCTGGGGATTTCAATATAACCACCGATTGTTCATCGGCACATTACTTGTGGCATAGAGGCTAGGTAACCTTGTCAAGGTTACCTGGATAACCTAACCAACCTTGACAAGGTTCACCAGCAGACAACCCAACCTCATGGGATCCAGCCAAACTCCATCCAGCGACTTGTTGTCTAGTTTGTCCTGCCCAATACCTCTGACCGAGTACAACAACGTTCTCCTTGCACACGGAGGAGGGGGAAAGCTCACTCAGCAGCTCATCGAAAAAATGTTCGTTTCCGAATTCCGAAACGACCTTCTCAGCCAACTGCACGACGGAGCCGTGTTGACTCTCAACGGTTCCCGTATCGCTTTTTCGACCGATTCCTACGTCATAAAACCCATTTTCTTCCCCGGCGGCGATATCGGAGAACTGGCGGTCAACGGCACGGTGAACGACATTGCCATGTGCGGAGCAAAGCCCCTTTTTCTATCCGCTGCCTTCATTCTGGAGGAAGGTTTTCCGATGGAAGACCTGTGGCGCATCGTTCAATCCATGCAAAGGGCGGCGCAACGTGCGGGAGTTGTCTTGTGCACAGGCGACACCAAAGTTGTCGACAGGGGAAAAGGCGATCAGATTTTCATTAACACGTCCGGCGTAGGACTCATCGAACCGGGAATCAACATCAACCCGCGTCGGGCGGTGCCCGGCGACAAGATTATCCTGAGCGGACCAATAGCAGTTCACGGAATCGCCATCATGTCAGTGCGGGAGGGGCTCGAGTTTGAAACAGAGATGAAAAGCGATACCGCTCCCCTCAACGATCTTGTCCAAACGATGTTCAAAGCGACAAAAGAAATTCACGTTTTGCGGGATCCCACACGCGGCGGTCTCGCCAGTGCGCTTAATGAAATCGCAAAAGCGGCGAACATAGGCATTTCGATCAATGAAGAGTCGATCCCCGTGGCCGAAGAAGTTGAAGGAGCGTGCGAAATCCTGGGTTTCGACCCACTGTATGTCGCCAATGAAGGGAAGCTCGTTGCTTTTGTTCCTCCGTCGGTGGCTGACTCAGTGCTATCAGCGATGAAAGACCATCCTTTGGGGCGGGAGGCAGTCATGATCGGACAAGTTGTGGCGGACCATCCGTGCACAGTTGTCATGAAAAGCAAGGTAGGAGGGACCCGGGTGGTCGATATGCTCTCAGGCGAACAATTGCCGAGAATCTGCTAGCTGCTTTCTATGCAACTCCAAACACTCACGATGATCACGCAGAGCGAGGTGATGCGCAATATCATTGCCCGCGTGGAGACCATTGCCGGCTCAGAGAGCTCAGTGCTGTTCGTCGGAGAAACGGGAGTTGGCAAGGAACTGTTCGCCGATTATGTTCATCGGATGAGCAACCGCGCTGAGATGCCGTTGGTGAAAGTTGCACTATCGGCGGTTCCCCCCGAATTACTCGAGAGTGAACTGTTCGGCCACGACAGGGGCGCTTACACGAGTGCGTCCAACGAAAAAAAAGGTCTTTTTGAGCTCGCAAACGGCGGAAGCATTTTTCTGGATGACATCGACGATTTTCCGTTTGCGCTTCAGTCAAAATTGCTTCGTGTGCTCGAACCCCGAGAAGTGAAGCGCGTTGGGGGCACGGCATCCATTCCCCTGAATGTCCGCCTGATTACCGCCTCGAAGCTCGACCTGGGTGAGCTTGTTGAGCGCGGGCTGTTCCGCGCCGATCTTTTCTACCGGATCAACGTGGTGCCCATCGTTATTCCTCCTCTGCGAAGTCGGAAGGAAGATATACCACTTCTGATCGAGCATTTTCTGCGAAGGTTTGTGCCGAACCGCGAGATCCAGGTCTCCGCAGAAGCGATGCGATCTTTTGTGGAGTATGGGTGGCCAGGCAACGTGCGGGAACTCAGAAACATTGTTCAAAGGACTGCACTCTTCGCTGACGGAGAAGTCCAACTCAAGGACCTTCCGCCCGAGATAAAGGGCCACAACGGTCTCAATTCGCTCCTCAAAGCTTGCTCGAAGTGCTTCACGGAGGAGCACATGACGTTTGAACAGGTGGTTGCCTGCCTTGAGGTGAACCTGTTGCGCCAGGCAATGAAAGAATCCGGCGGCAACCAAAGACAAGCCGCCCAGTTCCTCAAAATGAACCCCTCCACGTTCCGCGACAAAATCAAGAAATACAATCTGAACGGATCAGAGTCCTAGATCGTAACTTCGTGGGCACGGAAATCCGCTCACTATAAAACGGTTTTCCGTGCACTGCAGATTCCACCCCGCCATTTCACTCAATATTCGCAGA
>JANOGR010000389.1:0-2735 GCA_031406095.1 Ignavibacteriales bacterium | reverse complement strand
GATGGCTTTCTTGCCCAGTAATCCGGCAGTTCTGCTTTCCGGCCATGATGGAGGAATCAGCAAGACGACGGATGACCTCGCCACTTCACTGACGTGGTCAGAACTCAACGCAGGGTATGTGACGAGCCAGTTCTATTCTGTCGCTGTCGACCATGGAACTTCAGGGAACGGAGTCATCATTGGTGGTCTCCAGGACAATGGGCATTTGTT
The DNA here is from genome assembly GCA_031406095.1 of Ignavibacteriales bacterium. Lineage (GTDB taxonomy): Bacteria > Bacteroidota > Ignavibacteria > UBA10030 > UBA10030 > JANOGR01. Next base: position 2,525 of record JANOGR010000389.1, on the reverse strand, counting down.
CACGAGTGGCTCCACAAGCTGGGTGGTATTACCGGCGGGAGGTGATGGGTGCATTACGGCAATCGCCAACGGTCGAACGTACTACTACATTTCCACACAAAACGGAAACGGGCTCCGGCTGACTCTTAATGCGAGCGGCAATTACACAACCTTTGCCGGTTTCAAGCCGACGGGTTCGACCGGACACTTGTTTGTCACCCCTTATGTTTTAGATCCAAATAATAGCAACCTGATGTACTACGCGGCGGGAGACCGCCTCTGGAGGAACAGCGACCTTTCGGCTATCCCATCGGGTTCCTCAGGCACAACAGCGGTGAACTGGACAGAAATGACGGCCACGGCAGGTTCGGGTAGTAACGTATCGGCTGTGGTTGCATCAAAATCTCCGGCGAACAGGGTATATTACGGCACTCAAAATGGTAAGGTCTACAAAGTCGATGCTGCGAACTCCGGTAATCCAACGCCGACGGAAGTCACAGGGGCCGGATTTCCCGCGACCTCTCCCAATGTGAGCTGTATCGCTGTGAACCCGAGGAATGCCGACACCGCCATAGTTGTTTTCTCGAATTATTCTGTCAAAAGTTTGTTCCTCACGACAAACGGGGGCACGACCTGGACGGATATCTCAGGGAATCTTGAGCAAAACGCAGACGGAACGGGAAACGGACCGTCGACACGATGGGCCTCAATACTGCCAACGAGCTCAGGTGTCATGGTTCATGTCGCGACTAGCACAGGTCTTTACTCCACATCAACTCTCAACGGAACGTCAACCGTGTGGGCGCAGGAAGGCGCATCCACGATAGGGAATGTCGTTGTTGGCATGATTGTGGCCCGCCAAGTTGACGGATTCCTGGTTGCGGCGACCCACGCCAACGGGGTTTTCACGTCGAATGCACTGACATCAGTGAACGACGTGGTGGCAGCTCAGCCGGCGCAATTCACACTGGAACCAAACTATCCGAACCCGTTCAACCCTTCGACGCGCATTCGCTACACACTCGCTGAGCGGGGCAGAGTGCGGCTGAGCATCTATGATGCATCGGGCAAGCAAGTTGCCGTGCTCGTGGACCAGGAGCGTCCGGCGGGAGTGTATGAAACAAACTGGGACGCCCGTACGAATGCCGGAACCACAGTTTCTTCGGGCGTGTATTTTGCCCGACTCGAACAGGGAGGGCTTTCCAAGACCCAGAAACTGGTCTTCATCAAGTAAGACCATTGTCATGTCCGCGGATTTTGCGTTTTGTGCGTCCGCCGATTTTTTGGCGGATAAGCAGGCATCCAGAAACAGCAGGATTGTCACTCCAGCGGATTTCAAGCAGGAGTCCAGAAAAGTCTTAGTCCTGGATTCCCGCTAAGAGCATGCCTGCCCGCCTTGCACGAGCTTTCGCAGTGGCAGGCGGGCGGGAATTACAAGCAAGAAAGAAGAATTGTCACTCCCGCGGATTGTAAGCGGGAGTCCAGAAACCGAATCCTATCGGCGCTCGCATGACTTAGCAAGGCTCGGGCGACTTTCCGCCAAAGGCGGATCCGCTTCCAGCGGAATGACAATGAAGAGGCTGCCAAGCGGCTTGTATTTTGCGAAGTTGGAAATCAGGGAAGCAGCAGATGATGAGGAAGATAATGTCGCTAAAAATAGCGAAACGGTCCATGGGAAAAGTGCTCCTCCTCGGCGTAGCTTTTTTGTTTAGCTGCGCACGCCCTTTGCTGACTGACCGGGAAATGGCAAAACTCGACCCGCAGCTCCAAAGGCTCGTTGCGGGGGAAACGGTGGCCGAAAGTGATTACGAAGTGTCAAACCGTTTGAGCGGTGAGAAAGAATACGGCGTGATCATTCGCTCTTCAAATGCTGAGGACCTGCGATCCGCCGGAATTCCGATCAATAGTGTCATCGGGGATGTCATTACTGCGCGGTTGACGATAAGCGAATTGAAAAAAGTATTGACGATCCCCTCGGTTCGCGCGTTGCAGAATAGCTCGAAGAACTATCCACAATGAGGGGATACTCCATGAAATCGTTGTCACGACTGGTACTCGTAGTTCTTCTCACAGGCTTTCCGCTTTCTGCGCAAACGCTGAACGAACAGCAATGGCAGAAGCTTCATCCTGCGTTTCAATCGATTGTTTCTGAGTCCGCTCCGGCAGCCCTTTTGAAATCTTCCGCCGCTGTGCGCGCCCCTTCCGGACAGAACAGGGAAGGCGTGGCTCTTTATGATGCCATCATCTATACAAATGACGCTGCTTTGGTTCGGGCCGCCGGAGTTCATGTGAATTCTTCGTGGCCTGGCTTCGTGACAGCGCAGGTGACGGCGAATGATCTCGTGAGCCTGGCAGCTCTCGCTCCGGTCAGTTATCTCGACCCCGGTTCGACCAACTACCTGCAAACAGATGTGAGTGTGCCGGAGATCGGAGTCACACTCCTCCACCAGGGATTTGTGAATGCGACGCCTTATCGCGGACTCGGCGCTATTGTTCTGATCTATGATACGGGGATAGACTGGAGCCACATTGACTTCAGGAGTCTC
>JANOGR010000349.1:0-3033 GCA_031406095.1 Ignavibacteriales bacterium | reverse complement strand
CAGAGGAGGTCTTGAAAACGCGTGAGAGAAGAATTGCAGTCTCAGCCGTCATATCACGCTTGCCGTTGATAAGGGTATTGACGCGCTGAAGTGAAACGCCCATCTTCTGAACGAGTTCAACCTGGCTCATGCCCATGGGCTCAAGGAACTCTTCGAGAAGAATCTCACCAGGATGCGAAGGCTTTCGATGTTTGGGAATCATGATGTTTTTTTTCTTCACCGTGGCAACGCTCGCAGAATGGATTTCGACGATGCTCCCAGGGCGAGGAGAGACCGAATCAGCAGGTCAAGAGATACGGAAGGGTCTCCGGCTTCCATCTTCGCGACACGGGATTGACTGGACTTGATACGGCGCGCAAGCTCAATTTGAGTGAGTTTCTTCTCTTGCCGTCTTTTTTGAAGATTCTTTGCCAGCTCAAGCTTCAGTTCAACAAGTGCTTCCTCCATATCTGAAAGGCCGAGAAATTCTTTAACGCTGCCAACTTTCCAGCCTGCAGCTTCGAGACGTTCGCGTTTGTTCTTGTCCATGGATGCTCCTTAGATTTTGTCGTAGGCTCGTAGACGACGTTTACAGGTTTCGACGACTGTCTTTGGTGTTTCCTGTGTTTGTTTTTTGAAAATCTCTAAAATCACAATAATGTCAGCATCGATGCGATAAATGATTCGCCAGGTCGTCTGTCCATCGTTAATGCGAAGCTCGTGACAGCGCGGTCCGACTGATGGCATCGGACGCGACCATGGCATTGCGAGTTTTTCTCCCGCCTGCAACCACCGCAGCAGAAACCCTGCTTCGAGACGTGCATCGGTCGAGAATGGGGGTGTTTTGACCTCTCCATGAGGCCAGGCGAGAGGTTTATCGGGTTTGCTCACCGCATCCCACGATATGTCATTTTTGACATAATGTCAAGCTTTCCCTGGATCCGAAATCATGGGGTGAATCGCTCAGGGTAAGGGCGTTCCATGGAACATCCCTACGGAACAAACACGTTTCCAGGTGTCATGAGTCTCCGCCCGCAACCATCTCCCCCATAACACAAAAAGCCTTCAGGACTTCGAAGGCTTTTAGATGTGGAGGTGCGGGGAGTCGAACCCCGGTCCGAAGAGAAGACATTCAAGACTTCTACATACGTATCCTGCCTTTTGATTTCGCATGCGGCAACTCCGGCAGGCGAGATTAACCGCACACTATCCTGAGTAGATCCCCGAAGGGATTTTCGCCAAACGCCCTAAGGAGTGACGTTCGGCTATCCCATCTAGCGACGTTCTTGCTGCCCCCGATGGGCGAAAGGCGGCAGAACGGGTTGCCTAATTTATGTTAGGCAGCCAGTGCGTAGTTGTAGTCAGCACTTCAAATTTTCCACTTTATTTACGTGGACGCGGAGACCACGGTATGCCATCCTGAACCTCTCCATCCCCGTCGAATCCAGACACCCCCGGGTGACATCACAAGGTACGCAGGAACTTGAATTTATACAAGCGTGGACTAGTCTATACCCCGTTGGCCAGGATGGTTTCTTCAGGGTAGTTCTTTTGCAGCTCCTTCACGAGGTATTCGTAGGCTTCCTTCGGCGAGTCGGCATAGGTAAACAACTTGAAGTCGGATTTGCTCACGACTCCCTGTTTCAACATGAACGGGAAGACGATGACGCGCTTCCAATAGTCGCTTCCGTAAAGGACAACCGTGATCTTCTTCTTGATCTTGCTCGTTTGGGAAAGCGTGAGAACCTCCATGAACTCATCCAGCGTGCCAAAGCCGCCCGGAAACACAATGAGGGCTTTTGCGAGGTAGACAAACCAGAATTTTCTCATGAAAAAATAGTGAAACTCGAAAGAGAGCTCTTTTGTGACATAAGGATTGGCGGATTGCTCAAACGGCAAACTTATGTTCAACCCTACCGAACGCCCGCCCGCCAATCGTGCTCCCTTGTTTGCAGCCTCCATGATCCCGGGTCCACCGCCCGAACACACGACAAAGCGATTCAGATGGTACAGCCTCTTCGACCACTTGGTGAGCATCCTGGCAAGCTCAACTGCGTCCTCATAATACCGCGACATCTCCAATGCAGTTTTTGCTTCATCGATTTGGCTTCTGCTGGAGGAGCTTAACCTCTTGCTGTTCTTATATCTAGCAAGGAGTTGCTTATATTGTTTTACAGCATCTTTTTTTGACCTGAGGCGAGCTGAGCCAAAAAAAACGATCGTGTCTCTGATTCCATGTTTCCTAAGCCGATTAAAAGGTTCCAGAAACTCAGAGAGAATTCGGAGAGGGCGGGCAGCCGGGCTGTTGAGAAAATTGGCTGACTGATATGCCTTTTCAGCCTTTGGGCTTCGGTCGGTCAGTTTTCGCTTCATGCGCTCAAGTCCACGATTTCATGCCGTGCGAAATGATGTCAACAATGCGTTCCAGGTATTGCTGGTCTACTTCATCAAACGCGTTCAATGATGAACTATCGACATCGAGCACCCCGAGCAGCTCTCCGTCACAAATCAGCGGGACGACAATTTCTGACTTTGAATCCGGGTCGCAGAAAATGTGTCCAGGGAACTTGTTCACATCTGGAACAATGATGGTCTTGCGTTGCTCTGCAGAAGCGCCGCAAACGCCCTTGCCCAGTGCAATCCTCACACAGGCCGGCTTTCCCTGGAAGGGTCCTACGACAAGCTCTCCCCTCTTCAGCAAGTAAAACCCCAGCCACGAAGCACGTGCTCCAAGCGCTAATTTCAACGCAGCCGTAATATTGGCCAGGTTGGACACGGTGTCTGGTTCACCCGCGATCAAGGATTCGATCTGCGGAATGATCTCCTCGTATTGCTCTTTTTTGGTTGATGTGTTAACAGAAACAAATGATTCCATTTCGTTATGGACGAGCGATTTATAGAAGACTTAGTGAGGATAAATCTTTGCTTTAATTCGACCGTCTACAACAAAATCCGCATCCTTATCATGGAACTTCCTGTTGATGTAGGCGAGACCGGAGATGGGACTTGATGGAGAAGCGCTGGTAAGTAAACCGGCTTCCTCCCCGGCAACTA
>JANOGR010000333.1:0-4386 GCA_031406095.1 Ignavibacteriales bacterium | reverse complement strand
CGTCGCCCATTTCCCGCATGATCGTCCGAACGTCGGCAAAGTCCACATTGATGTAACCCGGCGTGGTAATCACTTCCGAGATTCCCCGCGTGGCGTTGTGAAGCACCTGGTTGCAGATTTCGAATGCCTCTGTCACCGGTGTGCGCCGGTCGATGATGTCGAGGAGTTTCTGGTTGGGTATCACGATGAGCGTGTCGACTTGTTTCTTCATCTCCTCGATTCCGATCTCCGCCTGTGCGCGCCGCTTTTTTCCCTCGCTGTCAAATGGCTGTGTCACAATGCCGACGACCAGAGCGCCGATGCTTTTTGCGATATTCGCAACGAGCGGCGCTCCGCCCGTTCCGGTTCCGCCACCCATCCCTGCCGTGATGAACACCATATCGCAACCTGTGAGTGCTCGGGCAATTTCCTCACGATCCTCCTCCACCGCGCGGAAGCCGACGGTTGGGTCCGAACCCGCACCGAGTCCGCGGGTCAGGTTCTTGCCGATTTGAATCTTTATAGAGGCCCTGTTCCTTTCCAGAGCCTGCAAGTCGGTGTTGATCGCGAGAAAATCAACACCCATCAGGCCCTTGTCAATCATGCTGTTGACAGCATTATTCCCGCCGCCGCCTACACCGATGACACGAATCCTTGCTCCTCGTCCCGCCAAGGTGTCTAGTTCTATCACGGTAATCTCCTTAGTTGGTTAGTTGTTTATGGTTAATAATAGACACTCAGTTATCAGTGAACAGATTGCAGTCCGCAGCTGACAGACAAAAGACTGCAATTTGCAGTGAACATACTTTTGACTGCAATCTCATAATTCGTCAAACCAGAGCTTCATTCGTTCGAAAATGTTTTTCAGCGAACCCCTGCCCTTCCCGTTCGACATGGAAGACGTGATGGCTGACCGGTCCCGGTGCTTCAGTTCATGGATCACAAGGCCTACTCCGGTGGCGTAAATCGGGTTTTCGATTTCCTTGACAAACCCCGACGCAAAGCCTGTGGGAATTCCGATCTTCACGGGCATGCCGAGCACTTCCTTTGCAAGCTCGGACGTTCCCTTAATGAGGGATCCGCCCCCCGTGAGAACAACGCCGGCTGAGAGGTGCCGTGAGTATCCCGACCGCTTGATTTCCATCGAGGCAAACTCGAGGATTTCTTCCATTCTCGGCTGGATGACTTTGCAGAGAAGTTTTTTGTCGATTTCGATCGGCGGTCGCCCGCCGATGCCCGGCAGCGTGATCGGGTGGTTGTCCATGACGGCGGGTTCATACGCAAACCCGTTTTCAATCTTCAATCGCTCAGCCTGGTCCGTGAGAATGCCGAACCCCTTCCGAACATCATCGGTGACTTTCCTGCCGGCGATGCCGATGACGGCTGTGTGACGGATGGTGCGCTCCTCGAATACCGCCAGGTCGGTCGTCCCCCCTCCGATATCGATCAGCGCGACGCCGACCTCCTTCTCCTCGTCATCCAGCACGGCGTAACTCGAAGCCAGAGGCTCCAGGACCATATCGTTCACCTGAAGGCCTGCGCGCTGCACGCACTTGTAAATATTCTGAGCAGCCGTGACGAGTCCGGTCACGATGTGTACGACAGCCTCCATGCGCACACCTGACATTCCGACCGGGTCATATATTCCATCCTGCCCGTCCACGATGAACTGCTGGGGTATCACATGAATGATCTTTCGGTCGAGCGGCAACGCGACCCGTTTCGTGTCGTCAATCAAACGGTCCACGTCTTCCTGGGTAATCTCGTTTTCAGGCCGGCTGATTGTCACGACTCCGCGACTTTGAAAGCTCTGGATGTGGTCCCCGGCAATTCCGACCGTGACGGCGGTTATTTGGACTCCGGATTGTGCCTGGGCCTCCTGGACGGCTGTTTGAATCGAGCGAACGGTCTTTTCGATATTCGTGACCACCCCCCGTATCAAACCGTCCGACTGGCTTCGTCCGATTCCAAGAACCTTGAGCTTCCCCGGATACGTTTCGTCGGGAGATGCGACGATGGCGCACACTTTCGTGGTGCCGATATCTAATCCTACAGCAATGTCCGATTGCATGCTCTTTCCTTGCATTAGAGTGATTTCAACGCTTGATGTTCTGGTTTCCATCGCACAACAATTTGATCTGTGTAACGCACATCGATATACTGCAAATTTTGGGCTCCTTGATCTTTGACGACTTCATTCCAGAAGGTCTCGAGTCTCGCCAGCTTGTTTGGAATTTCCCCTCTCCCGAAGAGGATGGGGATGCCCCACTCGGCGGAGTAGAGCACCATGTCTCCCTGGCGTATTTGTACTTCCGAGATCATGTGGTAGAGTTCTTTGCTCGAGAGTTTGGCCAACCACAGCACAGCCAACGCCTCTTGCACGTCGGCTTGTTCAATCCGCGAACCAAGCTTGAGGGAAACATCTGCCGGGATTCCACTGAGAACCGGGAGGTCGAACACCGCCTTCGAAATCGAATGAGGGAGGACGACGCCGTCTTCATCCAGATATCGAATTTCGTTCGCGTTCACGAGCGTCAGTGGGTGTCTTTCGACAACGGAAATTTTGATGGACGACGGGATGTTGCGCTCGACCGACGCCTCCTTGACGTACAAATGACTTAAGACATTCCTTTGCACCTGCGTCAAATCAACGTCGTAGAGTAATGTTCCGTTCTTCACCTGTGAGATTTGCGTGATTTCATTCTTCTCGACAACCCTGGTTCCCTCCACGATGATTTCCTTCACTCTGAGGTTCGATTTCCAATAGTTCGAAAAAGCGGTCAAGCCCACGCTCAATCCCACCAAGATCCACAACCACGCCCACTTGGTTCTTCCTTCGGTCATGCGACTTTCTCTGCGACGTTTTGCGAGAAGCCAACGAGCTTCACTTCAAGCTCAAGCATGATTCCGGCATTCTGGTAGATGGTGCGCTGGGCAAGCTCGATCAGCTGTAAGATCTCCGAGGCTTTGGCGCCGCCAAGATTCACAATGAAGTTTGCGTGTTTTTCTGAAATCTGCGCATTCCCAATGCGTTTTCCCTTGAGGCCTGCTTGTTCAATTACCTTTGCTGCGAAATTGTTTTTCGGATTCTTAAACATGCTTCCCGAGTTCGGGAGCTCCAGGGGCTGAGATTCATTGCGCTTCATGATGAACTCTCTCCGGCGCTTCGCGAGTTCTTCCTTGTTCCCTTTCGGAAGCCGGAACGAAGCTCCGAGCACCACATCTTCCGCAAATCCGGATCGCCGGTATGCAAAACCGGCGGCTTCTTTTTTCACGCGCTGGACGTCTCCTTGTCGAAGCACTTCCACATCGACGAGGTGATCTGAGAGTTCGCCTCCATGCGCACCGGCGTTCATCACCACGGCTCCGCCCACCGTCCCGGGAATTCCAGCCAGCATTTCGACTCCGGAGAACCCGTTTTGAATGCAGAAGTCGACAAATTTCGGAATCATGACTCCGGCTTCCACATGCACCAGGTCGCCGTCCACCCTGGCTCCTGAGAGCCCTGATTCAAGGTTGATCGCCGCGCCCCGGTAGCCATCATCGCTGACCAGCAGATTGCTGCCCCGGCCGAGCATCATGTACGGGAATGAATTGGCATGCAAGTATTTCATGATGTCGACAAGATCTTTTTTATCCGCAGGCTCGAGGTAATAGTCCGCGGGTCCTCCCACTCGCATCGAGGTGTATTTCGCCAGAGGTTCATTGATGCCAATGTGGCCCCGGAAAAAATTCTTGATGTCAGATAAAGAAACCATTGTTCGACTGAATTAACTCTTTTCGTACTGTTTCAAGAATTCCTCGCCGTATTTCCAGATATCGCCGGCTCCCATGGTAATAACGATGTCACCGCTTTTCACGATTTTTTTCAAGAAACCCGGTATGCTTTTCTTATCGGGAACATAGTGCACGTCTTTATGCCCGAACTGTTTGGCTGCGTTTGCAATCAGCTCACCCGTAACACCCTGGATCGGCTCTTCCCGGGCCGGATACACATCGGTGACCACAAGAACATCCGACAAAAGAAACGATTTGCCGAACTCTTCATAGAAGTCTCTCGTCCTCGAGTAGAGATGCGGTTGAAAGACACACAAGACTCTCCTGCGCCATCCTGCTTTTGCTCCCGAGAGAGTGGCCCGGCATTCTGTGGGATGGTGTGCGTAATCATCGTAGAGCGTGACGCCGCCGGCTTCTCCCTTTTTTTCCCAACGCCGGTACACGCCCGTGAATTTCTCCATGCCTGATTTGATTTTTGGGAAAGCGACCCCGAGCTCAATTGCAACGGCAATGGCAGCCAGTGAATTCTGTACGTTGTGTTTACCGGGCACCTGGAGTGTGATTGCTCCGAGATCTTTTCCATTCCTTACGAGTGTGTACGACGATGTGTTGTCTTTATGCTTGATTTCG
>JANOGR010000288.1:0-6036 GCA_031406095.1 Ignavibacteriales bacterium | reverse complement strand
TGAACGAAAAGTCGCGAAAGCAGACATCTTTGAGCTGCTGAGCCGGACTTTGCAAAATGTCCCTGCAAAAGGAAAGACGACGGCTCAGGCCTCGCGTGTGCGGGAAAAATACAAGAATGAGCAGAACAGGTTTGTTTTCGGAGGCAGGCGCGGCGCGGATCCAACACAAATCGCCGGCGTCAAGGAATTTCTCTACTGGAAAGAATGATCCCATCCGGGATTGTGATCAGCCCCTTTCACGAAAGTGGAAGGGGCTTTTTGTTTTTCATGTGGATGGACTCCATCTGCAGAGATTGACCAATGTCGATGGAGTCCATCGACCAAAGATTGAATCTCGTCGCTTTTTTGGCTAATTTGCTCATGAAATCCCATGCCATCAAACATTGTCGCCATCGTCGGCCGCCCGAACGTCGGTAAATCCACGCTGTTCAATCGCATCCTTGGATCGCGTGAGGCCATCGTGTTTAGCACGCCCGGAGTGACGCGGGACAGGAAATACGCAAACGCCGAGTGGGCGGGAAAAACATTTACGGTGATCGACACGGGAGGCTTTGTTCCGGAATCCGAAGACGTGTTTGAAACAGCCATCAGGGAGCAGGCAACCATTGCGATGGAGGAGGCGGATTCCATCGTGTTTCTCGTTGATGCCATGGAAGGCGTCACGCCTCTTGACAAGGAAATCGCTTTGATTCTTCGCAAATCGGACAAAGCAGTCCACCTCGTGGTCAACAAGATCGATTCTGCGGAAAGAGAGCATTTCACAAACGAATTCTATGAACTTGGACTCGGCGACCCCTTGCCGTTGTCGGCACTTGCAGGGAGGCAAATCGGCGATTTTTTGGATGTTCTGACAGGGCCCTTCCGCTCGAACGTTGAGGACAAGAAGAGCGACAAACTCAGAATTGCCATTATCGGAAAACCGAACGTCGGTAAATCTTCGTTGGTGAATGCACTGCTGGGCAAAAAGCGCCACGTCGTGACGGAGATACCGGGCACCACCCGCGATCCCATCGACTCGGTTGTCAAGTTTCAGGGTGAGGAGCTCATTCTGGTCGATACGGCCGGACTCCGGAAGAGAGCCCGGGTGCGGGAGAGCATCGAGTTTTATAGCGTCCTTCGAACGCTCAAGAGCATTGAAAACAGCGATGTGGCGGTCATCCTTTTCGACGGACATGGTGGCGTGGACAAGCAAGATCTCCATATTGCCGATGCTGCGATGCAGCGCCATAGGTCTTCTCTCATCGCGGTGAACAAATGGGACCTCGTGGAGAAATCGACGCAAACCGCCCGCGAATACGAGCTCGAAATTCGGCGGAATCTGGGGTTGAACGATTTTCTCCCCATCGTGTTCGTGTCTGCGACAGAAAAGCAACGAATCCACAGGGTTCTGGAAATGGCGAAGGAAATACACAAGGAGCAATGCAAACGAATCGGGACCAACAAGCTCAATGAAGCCATCCTGCCCGAGATTGCTCATTATCCACCAAAGTCGTCCAGCCCCAAGGAAATCAAGATCAAGTATGTCACGCAGGTGAAGACCCGGCCGCCCATGTTCAGCTTCTTCTGCAACGAGCCCAAGCTTGTTCAGGAGTCCTACAAGCGATTTCTGGAAAACAAACTGCGGGAGCATTTCGGATTTTCTGGCGTACCCCTCATGCTCGTGTTCAAAGAGAAATGAAACAGAGAATTCTTGTTGTCGGCGGGCTTGCAGCCGGTCCCAGCGCTGCGAGTAAGGCGAAACGCGTCAACCCCAACGCCGAGGTTCTCCTTTTTGAGCAGGGGGAACACATCTCGTACGGCATTTGCGAGATACCGTATTACATCGGCAACGATGTGAAAGACGCATCGAAACTCGTGAGCTACACTCCGCAAAAACTTCAGCAGGTCAAAGGCGTCGAAGTGAAGACGCTGCATCGTGTCGAGGAAATCAAACCTTCCAGAAAGCGGATCGTTGTTCGTGACATGTATAAAGACACCGTGTCGGAACACCAATACAGTCGACTGGTTCTGGCAACGGGGGCTTCGCCCAAAAGGTTGGGGATCTCAGGAGAAGACGGGCGGAACGTCTTTCACGTCAAATCGCTCGAAGATGGCCACGGCATCAAAAAGTTTATCGACGAAGAGAAGCCGAAGAAGGCGCTCATTATCGGCGGCGGATACATCGGAATGGAAATGTGTGAAGCCCTGAAAAACAACGGGATCGCAACGACGATGCTGCATCGCGGACCCTTGCCGATGTCGGGCCTCGAGCTTGAAACCCGTAAGGCCGTCTTGTCTGCACTGACAAGAAATGGCATAGAATTCATTGCGAACACTCAAACGAAAACGATGCACACCGACACGACGAACAAAATCGTGGAGGTCGGGACGAACAAAGGCTCTTTTCAAACAGATCTCGTCATCCTCTCGCTTGGCGTTCAACCGAATGTCGGGTTTTGCTCCTCGGCGAAGATCCGTCTGGGGTCGTACGGAGGAATTCTCACGGATCAACGTCAGGCGACCAGCGTCGACGGTATTTATGCAGCGGGTGATTGCTGCGAGGTGAAAAACCTCGTCAACAATAAGTGGATGTATATTCCGCTCGCCACCACGGCAAGCAAGCAGGGCTGGGTTGCGGGAGAAAACGCCGCTGGGGGAAGGGCCGTGTTCAAAGGAGTCATTCGGGCCATCGCTGTCAAAGTGTTTGACCTCGAAGTGGCTCAAGTCGGAATCAGCTCGGATGAAGCGAAGAAGTCGGGGTTTGACGCAGTCACAGAGCAGATCACCGGCGATTCAAAGATCAGTTTTTTCCCGGGTAATACAAAAGTGACGATCACGCTCATCGGCGACAAGAAGAGCGGGCGTGTTCTCGGCGCCAACGTCTACGGGGGAGCGGGGAGTGTGCTGAGGGCCAACACGCTCGCCGTTGCCATTCAGCACAAACTTACGGTTGACGATGTGTTCCGCCTTGACCTTATCTACTCACCTCCGTTTGCGCCGTTGTGGGACCCCATTTTGATAGCGGCAAACCAACTCGCCAAGCGTTTCTGAGAAAGGGCCATCGATGAAAAACCTGATTGTCATTGACCATCCGCTTGTGAAACGCGACCTGACTATCCTCCGGGACAAACGAACTCCGAGCAACGTGTTCCGGGCCATTCTCAGGAGAATGGCAAGTCTCATGGCGTATGAAGTGACGCGGGATATCGCGTTAAAGAATATTGAGGTCGAGACGCCGCTCGAAAAAACGGAGGGAGGGGTCATCCCGCAACCGGTTGTGCTTGTGCCCATCCTGCGGGCCGGTCTTGGCCTTGTGGGCGGGTTTGTGGAAGTGATCCCCGATGCGCGGGTGGGCCACATAGGCCTGTACCGCGATGAAGACACCTTGAAACCGGTGGACTATTACTTCAAAGTTCCCAAGAATCTCAAGCAAGCCCTTGTCCTCGTTCTGGATCCCATGCTCGCGACGGGCGGGAGCGGTACGGCCGCTATTTCCTACCTGAAACAAAAAGGAGCGCAGAACATCCGGTTTGTGAGTCTGGTTGCGGCGCCGGAAGGCGTCCAGACAATCAGCAAGGATCATCCTGATGTACGGATCTACACGTGTGCACTCGACAGAGAGTTGAATCAGCGGGGATACATTCTTCCAGGATTGGGAGACGCCGGCGACAGAATCTTCGGGACGGAATGAGGTGGCGTTGTTGAGGAAGCTTCCTGCTCTTTTGTTTCTTTTCTGCTTTCAACCCGTCCTGAGTCAGCAGGTTCAAGACTCACTCCTTCATCGTTTCATCGCCACAGGAATCGACCTGACTTTGAGGCAGCGATACTCTGCAGCCGACTCCATCTTCCTCCTTGCGACGTTGCGTTTTCCAGAAAACCCTTCCGGGTTTCTTTATCGTGCCGCCGTCCTCCAGACTCGATCTCTGGACTATGTTATTCCTCTCGCGAGAGAATCGTTCGATTCTCTCCTTGCCGTTAGCGAGAAAATCTCACGAAGCATGATACAAAAGGATCCGAACTCACCATGGGGTTATTATTTCCTTGCGGTGACGTACGGGTACGATGCTTTTGCACGTGTGGAACGAGGAGATTGGTTTGGCGGATTTCGTAAAGGTCTCACAAGCGCATCCTATTTCAAAGACTCCCTCGAAAAAGATTCTCTTTTCTATGATGCCTATGCGGGCCTTGGTACATATTACTACTGGAAGAGCCGGAAAATCGAGTTTCTTCAATGGCTTCCCTTTATTGCCGACAGTCGTCTCGAGGGAATACAGCTTCTGGACGATTGTTCCAGGAAAGGCACGTATAGTCGTCATGTCGCGTTGAGTGCCCTTGTCACGATTTATCTTGATGCAGGTGACTACGCACGATCCGCAGAAGCAGCCTTGCAGGCTCTGGAGGCGTATCCTCTCAATCGGGTATTTCTCTGGGGCCTGGCCGAAGCTCAGGTGAAATCCGGCAGGCCAAAAGAAGCGCTGGAAACATACGAGAAGATCCTCGGCACGGTCCTCGATGAGAAGCTGGAGCATCCGTATTCAGAGATTCTTGCGCGTTTGAACATTGTCAAACTAGGGTTGGAGCTGAAGGATTCTGCCGGAGCTTCCGGCCATTTGACGAGGCTGATGTCTTACGAGCCGTACAGGTTTCCGGAGGAATTACGGTCCAGAGCGCAGCAAAAGTTCGACGAGGCGAGAAGGATTCAGGATCTGTTGAGGAATGACCGGAAACACGGCAACTAGCCGGCTTGACATTCTTTGTTCAAACCGTATATTCATTGAACGGTGATATTCTGATGGTGGACGGTCAGTACAAGAAAAAGTTGGATGACCTTCTTGCTGTTTGCCGCAAGAACCTGCGCACAGTGAATGAAGATCTGATTACGCGGGCTTTCAACATGAGCCTGGAGGCGCACAAGCACGATCTCCGTGCATCGGGCGAGCCCTACTTTCAGCATCCGTACGAAGTTGCAATGATTGTTGCCAAGGAAATTCCTCTTGACGACGCATCCGTCGCCAGCGCATTGCTTCATGACGTGGTCGAAGACACGAAGTTTGAATTAAAGGATATCCGCGCCGAGTTCGGAGATCTTATTGCAGATATTGTTGACGGTGCGACGAAGATCACCGACATCTTTGAAAGCCACGAGGTTACTCAGGCGGAAAGCTACCGCAAGCTCTTGTTATCGATGGTCAACGACATCCGGGTGATGCTCGTAAAATTCGCCGACAGGCTCCATAACATGCGGACTGTGGATTTTCTTCCGCCGGACAAGCAGCAGCGCCTGGCAAGGGAGACCCTCGATATTTATGCCCCGTTCGCTCACCGTTTTGGACTCGCCCGGATGAGGTGGGAGTTGGAGGATCTGGCGTGTCGGGTTCTGAACCGAAAGGAATATGATGCGGTTGCGCGACAGATTAAGTCGAAAAGACGGGATCGCGAACACTACATCAACAAATTCGTCGCGCCGATCAAGAAAAGACTCGAGCAGGAGGGGTTCGGAGTTGAAATCGAGGGCCGGCCCAAGCATATCTACAGTATTTACCAAAAGATGGTGAAACGCGCCAAGCCCCTGGAGGAAATTTATGATTTGTTTGCTGTGCGCATCGTTCTCCAAAGTAAGGACAGCAACGACTGTTTCATCGCGTACGGAATTGTGACGGAGATTTATAAGCCCATCCCGGAGCGGTTCAAAGATTATATCTCCGTCCCGAAGAAAAACGCCTATCAGTCGATTCACACCACCGTCGTCGGGCCCGACGGCAAAATGGTCGAAGTGCAGATACGAACGCAGGCCATGCACGAGATTGCTGAAAAAGGTGTGGCTGCCCACTGGATGTACAAGGAAAACAAGTCCTCCCTGGACAAAGAGCTCGAAAGCTGGATCACATGGGTCCGCGAGGTCTTTGAGCAACGAGGCGAAGAAGCTCCCGGGGAACTGATGGAGAGCTTCAAGCTAAACCTCTATCAGGACGAAATCTACGTTTTTACTCCCAAGGGAGACCTCAAGATCCTACCTCGTAACTCGACGCCGCTGGACTTCGCGTTCGAGATTCATTC
>JANOGR010000222.1:0-3842 GCA_031406095.1 Ignavibacteriales bacterium | reverse complement strand
GAATCTGAAAGGGTGAAGAGAGGCAAAGGATTAGACCTCAAACTCAGCAAGGGAGGACTCGCAGACATCGAGTTTCTCGTGCAGGTACTTCAGCTCAAGGATGACAGCAGGGGAATCGGTTTGAGCACGTTTTCCTCGCTTGGGCGACTGGCAGAGAAAAAAATCCTGACACGCTCCGATGCCAGAAAACTCTTGAGTAACTACAGATTTCTTCGCACGATGGAGCTGATGATTCGTTTGAATTCTCAGTCAGGTGGGGCCGAGTATCCCGGCGACAAGAAAAATCGGAAGCAACTGGCATCCGGACTCGGCGAGAAGTCTGAAAAGGCCTTGCTGGCTCGCACCAAGCGTGTCCTGCTGGAAAACCGACGCATGTTTCTGAAGGCTCTGAGTTTGGCCGCCACGTGAAAACATATTTCATGAACAAATATTCCGCCTCGGTGTTTGTGAGCATCGTTTCGTTTGCAGTTTATCTCACCACCATGTGTCCGACTGTTGACGTTACCGACGCAGGCGAGCTCGCGACCGCAGCAGCAACGCTCAGCATAGCGCACCCCACCGGCTATCCTTTGTTTACGCTCCTTGGACGTTGCGTTGTCATGATACCCTTGGGGGCAGAGGAAATATCCCGGCTGAACATCCTTGCTGCGATTGAGACAGCGGTTGCGGCAGGCGTTTTCTTGCTCCTGGTGATGAGTTATTTTGACGCCAGCAAAACCTTCCCGGTAAGAAGGCGAAACCCGCTCAACGAGAGCGAGAAACTGATTGTTGGGGTGTCAACTTCCCTTATATTCGCTTTTTGTACTACTGTCTGGCTTCAATCCACAAGTGTGGAAGTCTATTCCCTTCATATTCTCCTTCTTGTTCTGACCTGTTTGTTCTTTATCAAAGGTGTAGAAGAGCAGATGTCGATTGCATCATCGACCTCAAGATTCCTTTTTTTCTTCGCGTTTGTTCTTGGTTTGAGTTTCACGAATCACATGACGACCACCCTCCTGGCTCCGGCGTTTTTGTATTTATATTTCTCTTCCTTCGGGTTCACACGCGAATCTTTCATTCGACTCGTTAAACTTGCGCCCATGTTTTGTCTCGGGCTTTCCTTGTATCTCTTTCTGTTGATTCGTTCTTCAGGCCGTCCGCCGCTGGATTGGGGTCATCCGTCAACTCTTGAAAGGCTCATCTGGCATGTCTCAGGAAAACAATATCAAGTGTGGATGTTCGAAGGCTGGAATCTTGCTCAAAAACAGCTCGTTGATTTTTTCAGAAACTTGCCGTCAGAGTTCCAGTGGGTCATTCTCATCATTCTTCCGATTGGAATGTTCCAGGTAGCGACATCGTCAAAGAAACTTTTTGTTTTCCTGATCCTGTTGGCCGTCACGAGCGTCGGCTACGCAGTGAACTACCAGATTCACGACATCAAGTCTTACTTCCTGCTCGCGTATCTGGCTCTCGCTTGTTTCATCGGTTTTGGAATCCAGAGCGCGGTGAGTTTCATTGCGGGGAACCGCTTCAAGCGCTCCATCATCGTCGGGCTGATGCTTCTGCTGCCCATAGCTCAATTCTTGAATAACAGGAAATCTGCAGATTCATCTCAGAATACTCTGGCAAGGGACGTTTGCTTGGACATTCTTAATAACGTGGAACAAAATTCCGTTGTGATTACGACGCTCTGGGATTACTTGGTGTCGCCCGCATATTACTATCAGATTGTCAAAGGTGTCCGGCGGGATGTCACCATCATCGACAAATCGCTTCTCCAAAACCGACCATGGTACTTTCTGCAGTTGGAAAGAAACTCGAGTTGGCTTTCAGAACGATCGAGGGACCGGCTCAACTCTTTCCTCTCAGAGCTTGGAAAATTTGAACGAGATGAACCCTTCAACGATCAGGTTATGATGGCTGCTTGGACCAATCTTCTCAATGACATTGTCCGGAATTCGTTGAAAGACCGTTTTGTTTACGTGGACGGCAGGGTGGATGGCGAGTTTTCGCCGGCATATAAAAAGATACCGTCTGGGTTTTTCTATAGATTGGTCCAACCGGGGGATTCGTCCAATTTTCGGCCGATTGAGGTTTCAGCCACCCTTGGTGACAATACAACCCCCGTTTTTGTGGATTTTCGTCAATATTATGCATTCATGCTCACGAAGACTGCACAACATCAAATCAATGGAAACAAGATTTCTGAGGCCAAAGAGACCCTCGAAAGGGTTTTGAAGATGGAACCTGGATATCCGGCAGCCGTCTATCTTCGCAACCAGTTAATGCATTAATCCATGAATCCTCCCGTTGACTTTTTGCGAAAATTTGCTATATTTAAAGCTGCATTGTAGCACACGCCCATTAAATCCCTTAAAATTAGCAGAAGGTGGAGGGCCGCGGAGGCCAAAAAGACGCAAAACTTCGCGGAGGGGACTCACATCGCTTTGCGATGGATTCGCTGGCGTAGCTCAGTTGGTAGAGCAGCTGACTTGTAATCAGCAGGTCACCAGTTCAAGTCTGGTCGCCAGCTCGCAAACTGTAAGCAGGTAATCGAGAAGGCCGAAAGAGAGCTTGAAACCGGACGAAGGCATTTCTGGTGGGAGGGGATCGCACGTGGCCAGAATTTGGGTAGGTAGCGAAGCGGTCAAACGCATCAGACTGTAAATCTGACGGCTCACGCCTTCGGAGGTTCGAATCCTCCCCTGCCCACAGGTTGAATGCGGAATGCCGAGTGCAGACTGCGGAACAATCCGCATTCCGACTTCCGCAATCTGGAATTGAATGCGGGAGTAACTCAGTTGGTAGAGTCACAGCCTTCCAAGCTGTTGGTCGCGGGTTCGAGTCCCGTCTCCCGCTCCATTGAGTTACAGCGTTTATATTTTGAAGAGCACGAAGGTTGATCGATACTATATCGGATCGACTGATGATTCGAAATCACGCGTGTATCTTCACAACAGTTCAAGGGCTCGATGGACGAAACGATATCAGCCCTGGGAACTCGTTCACTGTGAAGGTTATCAAAGCCGAGCCGAGGCAGTGAGAAGAGAAAAATATCTCAAGTCCTTGAAGGGTATAGGTCGGTACATTAATAAGATCAAAGCGGGAATGGTGTAGTTCAGTTGGTAGAGTCATCCCGCCGAAGGCGGGATTGGTCGCGGGTTCGAGTCCCGTCTCCCACTCAAAAATTGCAGATTGGAAATTGTGGATGGAAAATTGGAAATGAAATTTCGCGAATTTGAACAGGGTCAAGGCTTTCGAAATCTTCAATCTACAATTTCCAATTTTTCAATATTTCGCTTGCGTAGCTCAGCTGGTAGAGCACGTCCTTGGTAAGGACGAGGTCACCGGTTCAATCCCGGTCGCAAGCTCTCGTTGGGAAAACTGGACAAGGTCACCGGTTCTCAGTCGAAGGTTGAGCCGCCTCCGGCGGAAATCCCGGTCGCAAGCTCGCTGACGTGCATAACAATTTTTCGGAGACTCCATCGTGAGAGATATCATTACCCTTGAATGTTCGACGTGCAAACGCCGAAACTACTCGACGACCAAGAACAAGAAGAAACAAACGGGGAGGGTGGAGTACAAGAAGTATTGTCGGTGGTGCCACAAGCGCACCCCGCACAAGGAGACCAAGTAATTACGTCAGTAGCTCAATTGGTAGAGCAGCGGTCTCCAAAACCGCAGGTTGGGGGTTCGAGTCCCTCCTGACGTGCACTGACTATTGCCGAGACGAATCCCATGAAAGAGAAACTGCTAAGCTTCTTCACCGACGTGAGGAAGGAAATGGAAAAAGTAACATGGCCGACCAGGGACGAGTTAATGGAGTCCACCAAGATCGTCATCACCGTGTCGCTCATAATCTC
>JANOGR010000206.1:0-9785 GCA_031406095.1 Ignavibacteriales bacterium | reverse complement strand
GACGAGGAGTTCAAGCATCTTTCCAGAGTCCTCCGAAAAAAAACCGGCGACCACATCTGGGCAACAGACGGGGACGATCACATGTACGAGGCTGTTATTCTCTCGTTCGACCGGTCGCATGCGGAATGTGAAATCGTGGCGACGAAACTCAGGCTGAATGAACCGAAGAACGACGTTACCCTGGCGGTTTCACTCCTCAAAAATCCGGCTCGGATCGATTTTCTCGTTGAAAAAGCCACAGAGCTTGGCGTACGGAACATCATTCCGTTAATCTGCGAGCGGACCATTCCAAAGCACGAGAAACACTCACGTCTCGAAAAAATTTCTCTCGCCGCAATGAAACAAAGTGGGCGCTCGTATCTTCCCAAGATTTTCATCCTCGCGAGTTTTGAGACACTCGTGAAGAACTCCTCGGACTATTCGCTGAGACTCATCCCGCATGAGAAAACAGAGCAGTCTCAGTTTGTGGGCTCGGTCCTCCAGCATCATAAGAAGATGCAATCGGTGCTGTTGGTTGTTGGCCCGGAGGGCGGGTTTACAGAACAGGAACTTGAACTGGCGGCGGAAAACAGTTTTGTTCCGATTTCGCTCGGCCCCCGAAGGCTGCGCTCGGAAACGGCAGCCATCTCAGCCTTGAGCTGGGTCGTGGGAGGGTGGTAACTTCGTGAAGAGTGAAGAATGAAGAGTGGGGGAAGTTGTCGGAATCAAAGATTCCTGCTTACTGCGTCCAACGCAAGTTGGCACACTGCTGAAACTCGGTCTGAAACCTCATCGCATTTCGTTCTCGTCTCCTGAACAAAACCCGCATCATCCAATGCCGCGAGATTGATCCTTACATTGAGCGCTGCTCCCAGGCACGCCGCCCGCAGCATCAGGGCAGAAACGCCTGCATCCGAGGCTGAATTCCTGTTGCCTTTTTCCGCAACGGCTTTGACCAGTCCTCCCGCCTCTTCGCACAGTGTCATGAGCTTCAGGGGAACACGTGTCGCGGTTTTTGTAGCCTCTTGAACAGCCGCCTTCCTCGTTGAGTGTTGCTCCGGAGTTTCCTTGGGCAGAGCATAAACCTGCATGAGCTTGTTGAACGCCTGCGTGTCTTCCTCAATGATGGAAGTGCAGCGAGTTCGGAGGTCTTCAGATTTTCTGAGCACGCCTTCCATCTCTGATTGCACCTCTGCGTATTTCTTTTTTCCAATGGTCAGCCGGCACACCATGGATGTCAGAGCAGCCCCGAGCGCTGCCGCCAGAGCCGATGCACTGCCTCCACCAGGCGCAGGTGAGCTTGAGGCTGTTTCATCGAGAAATTCTTGAACCGATTTTGATGCAAGCATGGCAGTCTCTCAGAGTTGATATTCGATGATTTTTTTTTCCGGACGGAACGTTTCGAGTTGACTCAGTCCTAATTGCTGCACGGCCAATTCCCCGAGCTCTTTTTCCGACGAGTTTTTCTTGCCTTGTTTTTCGGCATAAAACCTTCCTGACGACAACACGGCTTCCAAAGGCACGAGACCGACAATCTCGCTGCCCGTCGCGTCGCACCCCAACGTTCGCGCTTGCTTTTTCACTTCCTCGAAAGCCTGATGCATGTTTGTTGTCTCAAAATCGACAAGGTTGATGGAAACCTGCGCGATGTTAAACCGTTCTAGAAACACGCCCATCGCTTTGACGGTTTTCAGCGTCCCGGGAATGCGAACGGTTTCGCCCTTCCCGTCCTTCACGACTTTTCCAGCAGCATCCTTTTGAGGCTTGCCACTTTCGCGGATCCGGCCGCCAATTTCGTTGGCAATGGATTGGTCGGGCGTGTTCAGATTCACGTTGTAGGCAATCAGAAATTTTCGGGCTCCCGTGACCGTTGCGCCGGATTTCGCGTTAAACTCCGCAGCGCCGTAATCCGGCTTCCATGCGGCATCTTTGAGCTTTTCCTGGAGCCCTTCGTATTCGCCTTTCCGGATATCAGCAAGATTCCTCCTCTGCGGACTCCGGGCTGCAAACTCGTACAAATATACCGGGATCTTCAGTTCTTTCGCGACCCGTTCACCATACATGTTTGCGAGCTGCACACAATCGTCCATCGTGACACCGGAAATCGGGATGAAAGGCACGACATCCGTGGCGCCGAGGCGCGGGTGCTCGCCTTTGTGCTGGCGCATGTCGATAAACTCCGTCGCCTTCTTTGTTGCCCGGAACGCAGCTTCTACAACCGATTTCGGCTCACCGACAAACGTCACAACCGTTCTATTATAGTCTTTATCCGGCTCAAGGCTCAGGAGTTTCACTCCTTCCACGCTTTTCACCCTCTCGCCGATCTGGTCGATCACGCTTTTATCGCGTCCTTCACTGAAGTTCGGAACGCACTCGACAATTTGCTTCATGGCTTTCTTTTCGGAACTTTCGGAATGACAATTGCTCCCTGACGAAAATTACCGAGGATCTCCGCTTTGTCCTGCAGAAACAGCTTCCCGACGATAGCCCCGCTCACGGCATCAAGTTCGTCGCCGTTCATGTTTTTGTCGAGTCCTTTGATGCCGAGCTTTTCAAGTCCTCTCCTGAGTTTTCCCAGGCCATCTTGCTTCCGCGCAATTTTCCACACGTCTTGCGCAGCGCCGGGATACATTTCAATCACTCTGTATTTTCTTCTGTTGAGCTTCTTTTTCAGCGAAATGCCGCGTTGGGTCAGAGAACGCATCGGGCCGAGTGTGATGGGAAAAAAACGGATCCCCCGTTTCAGCAGCTCACGATCGCAAGGCCGGAAATGCTCTCCGTTTCTGTCCTCCATGGATTTTCTGCCAGGAGGAAGATTCAGCGGCGCATCGATGGCAACGATCATTGGGCGATGACGCGATACGAACTCGATGATCTCTTTGTCGGAGAAAACCGTTTTCCATTCGTGAATCCGGTTTCCCTGGAGCGCGCAAATGCCCGTGTTCCGCTTTGGACTTCCCGCCAGGTCGATTCCGATCACCTTAGGAGAACTCAAGAATCGTTCCCTTTTTGATGACCTTCGAAACCAGATTCACTCCGAAATGGTAAGCCAGGTACCGGTAATTCGGGATTTCATAAAGCACGATATCCGCTTGTTTTCCAACCTCAATGCTGCCCACTTTGTCGGACAACTTGAGCGCTGCAGCAGCGTTCAGCGTCGCAGCTGTAATCGCTTCTTCGGGCGTCATTTTCATTTGCGTGCACGCGATGGTCATCATGAGCGGCATGGAAAACGACATACATGATCCGGGGTTGAAATCTGAAGCAATGGCGACGGGAACACCTGCATCAATCAATGAACGTGAATTTGCGTGAGGATGATTGAGAAAGAACGAGACGCCGGGAAGCAGGACTGCAACGACACCGGCTTTCTTCAACCTGCGGATTTCATCGGCGGTGATGTTCTCGAGATGGTCCGCAGAAACGGCTGAGAGGTCCGCTGCGAGACTCGAAGCCCCGATGTTCGCAAGTTCGTCGGCATGAATTTTCAGGTCGAACCCGAGAGAGCCGGCTTTCTCAAAAATTCTACGTGTTTGCTCGATCGTGAAATAGCCTCTGTCGCAAAAAACGTCGCAAAACCGGGCGAATTTTTTCCTGGAAATGTACGGCAACATCCTTTCGCAGAGTAGCTGAACATACTCATCCGGTTTGCCCTTGAATTCAGGAGGAACCGCATGAGCCCCGAGGAACGTGGAAACGATCGTCATCGGGTGCTCTTTGTCGAGTTCATTGATGGCTTCGAGAATCTTGATTTCGGATTTCTCGTCAAGTCCGTAGCCTGACTTGATCTCGACAGTCGTGGTCCCGTGCTGCATCATGGCGTCGAGGCGTTTGCTGGCAAGCTTTTTCAGTTCTTTCTTCGTCGCTGCTCGAGTTGCTTTCACGGTGCTGAGGATTCCGCCGCCTTGCTCCGTAATTTGCTGATAAGTTTTGCCTTCGGCCCTCATTGCAAACTCGTTTTCACGGGTCCCGGCAAAAACCAGATGCGTGTGAGCATCGACGAAGCCGGGAAGTCCAACAAAGGTGTTCGCGTCAATCGAGTCAGCGTCTTTCTTCAGTTTTTCTCGAAAATCGCTCGCTTTGCCTACCCAGCGGATCATGTCGTTCTCAATCAGCACCGTCGCGTTTTCAAGGACACCGATGTTTCGCATGTCTTTGCCCGTTTTCACCAACCCGCCGTTAGCGCTCACAGTGACAAGCTGCCCAATATTTTTGAGGAGGAGCTGCATCGTCAGTTTTTCGAAGCTTCGATAAAAAAGTATGCCCCCTGAGAAATCCGGGCTTGAACCAGGAAGTCATCCATGGCTCGAAAACTTCTTGCGACCCTGTATTTCAACCGATTGTGCAATCGGATTTTGGGAGCGAGGTAATACCAGAAGGGCAACATGGTGGCCATTTCATTGATGCGAAAATGCCTTTTGATAGTTGAAACAATGGACTTCTGGGATATTTCCTCAAAAGGCGACTCGGGATGAAGAGCCCAAGAGCCGTTGCTTGTCAGTGCAGCGCGTTTTGACTGCTCCGAAGCAAGGAAGGGCAGCAGCCGCGAATGGAGTTTCCATTTGTCCGAGTAGGGCTTATATGTCGGCAGAAGGGCGTACAATGTCGCGGCAACGGTCTTTCGAAAGGCGCTCATTCCGATGAAATCGAAAACGACAAGGCTGCCGTTCGGCTTCAACGACTTGCGAGCCTCATCCAGGACATGATCGAGGTCGAGTATGTGGTGGAGCGACCCATTTGCGACCACACAGTCATATCGATTCTTGGTCAAACGCATGGTGTTTAAGTCGCCGACTTGAAACGTGACCTTTAGTTTTGATTTTACAGCCTTTGAGCGTGCCCGATTGATCCTTTCAGGACTCAAATCAATGGCCGTCACGCGAAGTTTTTGGCGAGCGAAATCGAGAGCGAGGTTACCCTCTCCGCAACCCAGCTCAAGAATAGCCGGACCGTTGGCGACCACTCGATCCATGAGATGACGGCGTTGTGTCCCGAAAAAAATCTCGTGGAGAACCGGATCGTCCCAAATCTGGGGATTCTTAAGGTCAGGCTTTACATCACCCCAATGGCGAGCCTCTTGTTCCAGTAGGTCTTGATACTGCGTCTGATTCACGACGTGGAATCGTCAGAAAGTGGAGGAAAAGGAACGAAGATAATGCTGAAGAATCAAGAATGAGGGTTTACCTCGAGACGCTGGTTCAGAGGAACTACTGTAGGCCCATCTCACTCAGTTACTTTTTGTCGAATTGGATTCTCTTCTCAACTTTTCGAATCACGCCGCCTTCATCCAATGTGAATTGCACGATACCTTGTATAGCATCGACGCTGCTCAGGACGTACCCTCCCCGCACCTTATCTCCAATCTTCAAGGCGATCAGGGCATTTCTATACTGGACGTAGGCTTTTCCTGCAATAATTGCCTTCACTTCAGCTGCCTCAGGATTCACCTCACTTGGCAGTATTTCCCTCCCAACGACCTTCGCAAACCGTGGAACGAACGGGTTCAACGGGGGCGCAGGGAAAAGAGCGGCTTTCGAGGACGCGGAAATACTCAGCTCGGGGAATTTAGAATAGTATGCGTGCAGCTCCATCTGAAACTTTATCGTTCTTACGACCGCCTTCGTCTGATCGTTCACACTCTCTTCTTGCGTCAGAATCAAGCCGTAGATCTTCTGCAGGCTCTTTCCATTCTCCAGGTAATGAATGAACCCGTAAATGTTGTTAAACTGGCCTTCGCCTTGCCGTAGGAGGTACTTGTTATACCCCCAGTCTCCGGAACTCTGCGTTCCGCCCATTTCTACCCCAAGCTTCATTTGACCGGCCTTACTCAACCCCTCAATGATATACCCATATGTTTGAGCCGTCTGGTCATTCAACGGAATTTCCTTTTTTCGTGAATCGTATACCAACTTGACCTCCTCAAATCTCCCCCTCAACGCATCCACTTCCTCCATAAGATCGGGAAGACCGCTGAGTTCGGCCTCGACCTTGTGAATCTCGTCGAGCTCCTTGAGTTGTGTGGTCTGCCAGTAGAACAACCCCGCGGTCATGAGGAGCCACATGAATCCAAGGATAACACTGTTTCGCGTCTTTACGTGCATGTTGAGTCCGATGCCGGGAAATTACCTATTGGTGGCCTGATCAGGAACATAGGGAACGTCTTGTTTGTCGATCTTTTCAACGCGAATGTCGAACTCGTAAACGTCCCGATCCCTGACAGTCACCGTCTTGAGTTGGAGCAATGACGCTTTCTCGAAAACATTGACGAGAGCGGAGATTCTCGAAAGAACATACGCCCTTCCGCTGATATCAAAGGCCCCGGGGTTTCCTTGAACCGGTCGAATACCTTGAATCCAGATAGAATTCACGTCACTGACGTTCTTTGACAGAAAATCAAGTATTCGTGTCCAGCGACCGGATCCCTCCGCAATCGAATTGTACACCTTCATGGCATTTTCGTACTTGTCAATGTCTGCCTCGAATGTGTCTTTGCGTGATTTGTACATCTCCAACGCTGACAGATCCTCCTGTTTTTGACTCAATCCTTCGCGACCCGTTCGTATGGTACTGCTCCTTGGAACAAGAGAGAGAGAGAAGTACAAAATCGACACGGCCATCAACGCAGCGGTGAGCCATCCGTGCCATGCAAACGCTTTTTGATTTTGGATGATAGAGGCAGGAACAAGGTCAACGTTGTATGCCCCTTTCAGGTTCGGCTGCAGCGCCCGCCACGCAACGGCAAGCGGGATTGCATATTCCGAAGCAACATTATCGACGGGGGAGGAGGAAGGAGCTTTCTCGATTCCCGGTACTCCCAAGTATTCAATCTTCGCCTGAGGGAATTCCGGCCCCATGGCATCCAGGAGATTGGCCTTGTGACTCTCCCCGGCAAGGAGAATACGGTCGATTCTTCGAAGTCCATTGTTTTCCAGCTCTAACCGGATACGGCTGTAAATGGTGTTCTCTATATTTGCCGCATGGTACCCTTCGCTGATAAGGGGAGCGAAATGAAGGTAGTTGTTGCCTTGCATAAAAATCACGCGGCTGAAATCATAACCGACATACGCTAACACCGTTACGCTCTCTTCCTGAAGCTCATAACTGGATCGCACGATCTCAAGCAAGGCAAGATCTGCACTGTGAACAAGCTTGATTCTCGGCATGGTACCGTTCTGGAAGCTTCGGATTTCGGTCAGCAAGTCAAAGAGTTGCAGGCTTCCCTGACGAACAATGGACAGAAGCCTGCCTGTCGCAGTCGTTATGACGCCCAGAGCGTCCAACGAAGGGGATTCCGCTCCCGTTCCAGCCAGTTCTTCCGCAACCCTCTTCTTGAGCTTTAAGCCATGTAATCCAAAATCTGAGTCGAATTCGTGATACCGCACTGCGGGTTCGCATAACGCGATTGACACGGTATAGTCTTTCGGCGGAAGCCCCTCAAGAAGATTGAGCAGGATAGCCGCATTAGTGCTCATTTCTGTCGGCGGTTCTTCTGTGGCCGCTGCTATGGCATCTGCAACCCCGAAAGCGCCCGCATCGGCCGCGCCAGACGCAGGTCCCTCCGCATTGAGTGGCAGAGTTTTTTTCTCGAGTTTTGTCTCCAGGGACACTGTCTTGAAGTCTCGAAGGATGACCTTGCCAGACGCGAGGGAGAGCTGCACATACTTCAACTGCAGCCCATCAACAAAAAAACCTACAGCGGTTTTACCTTTCAGGGTTTGATGAGGCATTCTCTCTTGTCTTTTCGTTGATCAATGAAAAAAATTACTACTGGTAATGTAATCAAAATCTCTGAAAAAAAGTTGTTCCCATAGATAAGAATCAAACAATTTTCACAACTGTGAAGGGGAACTCCGTCAAAATCAAGGTTGCGGCTTCGGCGATTTGTTGAAACCGGGGCACGAGAGGACAGGCAGCTTCGGGTATTTCGCAAACCGGGGATCGGTCGAAGAGAGCTCACACAGATAAAAAACACTGCCCCGTGCATTTTCAACGGTGCGAGCGTTAATACAGATCTTACAGAGTCCTGTACTGGGATCAATTGAAGAAGTCGGATCTTCTGGCATCAGTCGGATTTCGAAGACTGCTGCTGAAGATGTTTGAGATGGTGCGGCAACAACGCGGTGTAGATTGTTCGTTGAATCGGGGTCGGTACGCCGTGTTTTTCACCCAGCCGGACCACAGTACCATTCAGCGCCTCGATTTCCATCGGCTTCTGATTGACCAAATCGTAATACAGTGACGAGCGGGTGTCGGGGTCGAAACGCTTCAACCCTTCGATGACTTTTTCTGGTTCGTGTGGCTGGATGTTCACACCCGTTGCCCGTCCGACCGACTCTGCTTCTTTCATGGCGCTGAAAACAAGATCCATCGTTTCTTTTGATGAGGCAATTTCGCCCTGCGTCAGTCGTGACAGTGCGGTCATGGATCCCATGGAGGTAATAAACGCAAATTTGCGCCACAGTTCCTGTTCGATGTTGGGGTTGAGGGCTGCGCTGATTCCTGCTTTGGTCATAACGTTCAGGATGTCCTGCACACGGCTGTCTACTGAGCCGTTCATCGGGCCAAAAACAATACGTTGAAGGCCGCCAGTTTCTGTGACTTCTCCGGGGGCTGTGATCCTCGCGGAAACGTACGCAGCACCGCCAAACACCGTGCCATGTTTGATGATGTTCTGGATTTTATCCTCGTTGTCGATTCCGTTTTGCAGACAGATGACCACTGATCGGTCGGTGAGAACCGAATTGAGTCGCGCCGCCGCTGCCTCAGTATCGAAGGACTTGACACAGAACAACACAACATCCGCTTCTCCGCCATCGGCCGGGTCTTCGGACATCTTGCCAGTCGGAACGGTAAAGTAACTCTTCGTGGCTTTCAGTCTGAAACCAGACCGCAACATTGCTTCGAGGTGTTTACCGCGGGCCACGAACCAAACATCTTCGCCCGCTCTGGCCAACATGCCTCCAAAATATCCGCCGACTCCGCCAGTTCCGAAAACGAGGAAACGCGTAGGCATTACTCTCCTTTCAAACCCAAAACAAAAGCTCTTGTAGATTGTCTCATCATTTTGGCGTGGGGAGGTAGCTTCGTATGATGGAACAGGCAAGGTCGCATTCCCTCTTTACATCTGCCAACATTTCCGAGACCTTAGCGAGGCTCCCTGACCGTGCAGAGTCTTCGATCTTGAAACATGCAGATGCCAGATTCTCCGCGCCGATGTTGAGGCCTGAGCCACGAAGTGAATGCGAGTAGTAATGAACCTTCTCGACATCCTTCGATGCGACCGATTGAGTTAATGATGTAATCAGTTCATCAGACTGCTTGAGAAATGATTCAATAAGATCAATCACGAATGTTGCGTCAGTCTCCAGCCCAAGTTCTTTGAGGCGGCTCGCGATTGATGCATCTTTAGGTTGCGAAACAGTTGATGCCCTGCTGGATGGTAACATGCCAATTTTTTCCACTCCCCATTTCTGGATGATTTTGTCGATGGCATTCAGTCGAACCGGTTTCGAGAGATAGTCATCCATCCCTGCTTCCAGACTTTTTTCACGGTCGCCCTCCAGTGCATCGGCCGTCACGGCAATGAGGATAGGTCTGTCGGGCGCTTTCCATCGGTTCACAATTCTTCTCGCAGCCTCAAACCCGTCCATTTCAGGCATATGAACGTCCATCAAAATGATGTCGTACCGAGCTCTTTCTACTGCTTTCAAAGCCTCGGCGCCGTTTGAAACAACATCTGCCCCGTATCCCAGCTGCTTCAAAACATGGAGCATAAGTTTTTGGTTGGTAATGTTATCCTCAGCGAC
>JANOGR010000217.1:0-2098 GCA_031406095.1 Ignavibacteriales bacterium | reverse complement strand
ACTTTCTTTGTCGGGACATGGACATATAGCGCTATGATCGGAACAACCGTTTCTCACTACCGGATCCTCGAGAAACTCGGTGAAGGCGGCATGGGCGTCGTCTAGAAAGCCCAGGATATTGAAACTGAAGGTTCTAATAGTGATATTTGCTCTAATATTCCTTCTTCAGATTCTGAGAACCAGTTAAAAGGAAAGCCTTCATGAAGACTCGACTTCTGTTCTTAGCTGCCATCTGTGCCGCCATCTTTGGACAGTTTGTTTTTGCTCAGACCGATGTCCCCGACTCCACATTCATCAAACAGAATTTTACGAAACAGGAGTTTCAAATTCCCATGCGGGACGGTGTGAAGCTCTTCACTTCCGTGTATGTTCCAAAAGACACCACAGAGCTTCATCCAATTTTGTTCACCCGGACCCCTTACGCAGTCGGGCCGTATGGTGAGAACAACTATATGCGGTCCCTCTCGAACCTCGACCGCAACTACTTCAAGCGCAACTACATTCGAGTGAATCAGGACGTACGGGGCCGTTTCATGTCCGAAGGCGCGTTCGAAGACGTCCGGCCTTTCATTTCCAACAAGAAATCTTCCAAAGACATCGACGAATCATCGGATACGTACGATACGATCGAATGGCTTCTGAAAAATATCAAAGGACATAACGGCCGGGTCGGCGTCAAGGGAATCTCGTATCCTGGCTTTTATTCGACGATGGCGGCGATCGATGCTCACCCGGCGGTCAAAGCTGTTTCGCCACAGGCTCCCGTTTCGCAATGGATGGGTCGCGACGACTGGTACCACAACG
This sequence comes from Ignavibacteriales bacterium, assembly GCA_031406095.1. Taxonomy (GTDB): domain Bacteria; phylum Bacteroidota; class Ignavibacteria; order UBA10030; family UBA10030; genus JANOGR01. The sequence goes on along the minus strand of JANOGR010000217.1, from coordinate 1,294 downwards.
GCGGATTTCTCATTTCGCACGCATTCGGGTTCTACGTTCAGCTCGGGTGGCCTCGGACAGGACCAACACAAACAGATTCTCGCCCGTTCAACTACGGAACGCCGGACGGGTACCATTTCTATTTGAACCTCGGCTCGCTCTCCAACGCCAACAAACGCTACATGCACGATAGCGTTGCGTTCTGGAATGACCTGATGAACCACGGCCAGTGGGATGATTTTTGGGCGGCCCGGTCCGTCCTCCCGCATTTGAAGCGGATGAAAGTTCCGTCGCTGGTCGTTGGAGGGCTTTTCGACGCGGAAAATCTCTATGGTGCGTTAATGACACACGAACGTATCGAAAAAGACATTCCCAAAAACAGCAACCGGTTTGTATTAGGCCCGTGGGCACATGGCTGGTGGTCCACCAATAACCTCGACTCGCTCGGGTATATCAAGTTCGGCAACAATCTTTCGAATTATTATGCCGATAATCTCGAAGTGCCGTTCTTTGAGTACTACTTGCGGGACAAGGGTTCGATGAACATCCCCGAGGCCACCGCGTTCATGACGGGCGCAAACGAGTGGAAACAGCTCGATTCATGGCCGCCAAAAAATGTGCAACAGAAGAATCTGTACCTGGGGCAAAACGGCAGCTTGTCATTCACCGCATCCACGAAATCCACTCCTGAATACGACGAGTACACGAGTGACCCTGCCAAACCCGTTCCTTATACGAACGAAATCATACATTGGTACAATGCAGCGTTTATGCTGGAGGATCAGCGTTTCGTTTCTACGCGTCCTGATGTGCTTGTCTATCAAACCGAAATTCTCAGCGAGGATGTGACCGTCGCCGGGCCTGTCACAGCGGAATTGCATGGTTCCACGAGCGGCACCGATTGCGACTGGTTTGTCAAGGTGATCGATGTGTTTCCGGATACAACGTCGACCCCTCGCGGAACACCGCCCTGGGTTCGTCTCGGCGGTTATCAAATGCTGCTGCGAGGCGACATGATTCGCGGAAAATTCAGGAACAGCCTTGCCAAACCTGAAGCGATAAAGCCGAATGCCCCGACAAGGTTCAAGATCACACTCGACGACATTTTCCACAAGTTCAAGAAAGGCCATCGCATCATGGTACAGGTCCAGAGCACCTGGTTCCCCTACATCGACCGCAACCCGGGCAAGTTCCTGGATATTTACCATGCGAAGGACTCTGATTTCCAGAAAACGACGCAGAGAGTCTATCGTTCAGCCACGCTCCCATCACACATAAAGCTCAACATCATGCCTTAACAGGCTGTTGAAAAACT
>JANOGR010000065.1:0-6691 GCA_031406095.1 Ignavibacteriales bacterium | reverse complement strand
CTTGCTTCCGACGGACTTCCGGATCAAGCACCTTCTTTGCTTCCGGATAGAATGTCGACATCGCCGCAAGAGTGCTCACAAAGATGCCCATTGGATGCGCGTCATGTCGGAAAGCCTCCATAAGGCGTCTGACGTTCTCGTGGACAAAGGTGTGGAGTCGTATATGGTTGGTCCATTCATCCAGCTGAGTTTTTGCAGGAAGCTCCCCGTAGAGAATCAGGTACGCAACTTCCAGGTATGATTTTTTCTCGGCCAATTGGTCGATCGGATAACCTCGATAGCGCAAAATGCCCAGGTCGCCGTCGATGAACGTGATTTTGCTTTTGCACGATGCCGTGTTCATGAATGCCGGGTCGTACGTCATCATTCCAAAATCATCGTCCTTCACTTTGATTTGCCTCAGGTCGATTGCTTTGATGGTATCGTTCTGGATCGGGATCTCGAATGCCTTCCCTGTGCGTGTGTCAGTGATTTTGATTGTTTCAAGAACGGTTCCCTGACCGTTTTTTTTCTTTGGTTCTTCGACTGATTTCGTTTCCATGGTTGTAGCCTTTCAAGAAGTCAATTGAATTGACACACCCTTGACTCCGGAAATCCAGCCGGAATACTCAGCCGGCCTTGGGGAGCGGGTGCTTGATCTTCGCCCAGAACTCATCAAATTTGAACTCCTTGTAGGATGGGCTTTTTTCATTGTGACAGGTCCTGCAGAACTTCTCAATTGCTGCGTTGTCCTTGAATTCCTTCATCCCGGCCGCAATAGATTTTTCCTTGCTCTTCATCGTTGTGAGATCTTTGTACTTCGAACCCGCTCCATGGCACGTTTCGCATTGAACGCCTTCCTTAAAATCGAATGATTTCTCCACGAGTTTGGCATCCATCGTGTAGGCCGAAGTGTGACATTCGAGGCATTCGGGCGTTTCTGCTGCAGGTTTCGCTGAACCTCGAGCCTTGGCGAACTCATTCGCCTTATCGGTCGTCAGAGCTTTGTACGCCTCGGCATGCTTACTTTTTTGCCAGATGTCAGATTGCTTTCCCTGCTTTTCAGTCTTGTGACACATTGAACACATCTTGATTCCGACATACTTGTTTTGTGCTTGCGCTATAAATCCAAGCGATACGAATCCCATAATGAGAGTCATCGCGTGCCGTGTAATCATCATGTTCCTCCTTATGTGGGTTTTTTTGAGCTTGAGAACGGAATGGTATTTCTTCCGGTTAGTTCTTTACATGTCAAATTCGGATATCGCCTTTCATTGGTCGCAAAAAGAAGCTGTTCGACGGTCAATCACGCTTTTTCGACTTCTTCACGAGAACCGGTTGTGATGTTCCAGGAAGGTAGCTTTGGATCCGCTCTTTGACTTCCTCCACTCCTTCTTTTCTTCCTTCCTCTATTTCCCAAATGGAAATAAGAGGGAAAAACTTTGCAAAGATCATAAATCCAAGAACAAAGACTGCGAGCCCTCCCAGAAAGAGAGACCATTCGACCATCGACGGGATGTAGATTCCCACCGGCAGATTCATTCTTGGATTCGCCAACGACGGCACCACAATATTCAAACGCTCGAGCCACATGCCGATGACAACCATAATGGATGCAATGAGTATTCCGGGGATCGTCTTGAACCGCCGGAAACTGAGAATGATCACCGGGATGACAAAGTTGCAGGCCACCATTCCCCAGAAGGCTAACGAAAATGGGCCGGTAAACTTGTACATGATGATCTCCATCTCGTGCGGCTCGGACCCGAAGACGCCAGTGAGATACTCGGAAAAAGTGAAGTAGAACCACATGAGAGACATGATGAGCAACAGCGTTCCAAGATACTTGAAGTGAATCTCCCTCAAGTAATTCTCAAGATGATAAAACCTTCGAAAAGCAATCATAACGATGAGCAATGCAGCAATACCCGAGAAGATCGCTCCTACGACAAAATAGGGTCCGAAGATGGTGCTGTGCCATCCAGGCTGCAGTGTCATTGAAAATATGTAAGAAATTACGGTGTGGACAGAAATCGCAATTGGAATCACCATCACCATCAGAATGTTTATGGCACGATTCAACACGCGTTTCTGTTGCTCTGTTCCCTGCCATCCCCACGCCATGAATGTGTAGAGCCATTTGAGCTTCCCGCCACGGTCCCGAATGCGTGCAATGTCAGGAATCATGGGAATGTACAAGTATACCGTGCTCGCAGTGAAATATGCGGTAATGCTCGTAACGTCCCAGAGAAGAGGTGACTGCAACCGACCTGACTCGAATATGTTGAGGATCCGATCCGGTCGTCCGAGGTCGATGATGGGATGAAGCCCTCCAATCGCGAGCACGATTGCAGTAATCACTTCAGCCATTCGCGTGATCGGACGCCTCCATTCTGCTTTGGACAAACGCAGGATCGCAGAAATGAGCGTTCCCGCATGGCTGATGCCAATAAAGAAGACGAAATTAACAATGTAGAATCCCCATGTAACGGGCTGATTCATTCCCGTGACGCCGAGCCCATCCCTCAACTGCGTGAAATACATGAAGGATGCCCACACGATGATCAACATCAAAATCCCAACGGTAATGTAATATCCTCTTTGGGTTTCGTAGATAGGACGATACAGCACTTCGTCCTGGTCGGAGGCAGCAACAGAGTTCATTTCCATCAAGTGACCCTCTTTGAGAGATAGAAGACTTTCGGTTCTACTCCTAAATCTTCCATCACTCGGGAAGCCCGATAGCTCCGAGAAAGATCATAGACCTTACTTGTCGGATCTTCCAGATCGCCAAAATAGATTGCATCCGCAGGGCAGATTTCTGCGCATGCAGGGATGTATTCATCATCCCGAATTCGTCTATCTTCGGATGTCGCTTGTTCTTTGACTTTGATAAGCCGGTGCGCACAGAAGGAACATTTCTCAACGACGCCCACCATTCGTTTTGACACATCGGGGTTAAAGGTCGAGTGATTTTCGCTGAACACAGGTGGTTCGTACCAATTATAGACCTTTGCCGTAAACGGACACGCGACCATGCAATAACGGCATCCGATGCAGCGGTGATAAATCTGCGCAACCAACCCTTCTTCGTTCTTGTATGTTGCCCCCACGGGACAGACTTTTGTACACGGCGGATTATCACAGTGGAAACAGGGCTTTGGCATCCTCCTGACTTGCACGTTCGGATATTCACCTTCGTAGGTTGTAATCATATCCATCCAGAACATGACACGGTCTCTCGCCGCCTCTTCAGGATCAACCACCGGGATGTTGTTCTCCATTTTACAAGCAACCTGGCAGGCACCGCAACCTGAACACTTATCGAGATCAATAACCATTGCCCATTTAGCCATAGAACCTGATTTCCCTATTTGGTTGCTAACGACACGCGAACTTTTGTGGCTTCGAGCGCGGGTTTACCACTCAGGAGATCGTGTAGGTTTCTCATTATCGAGTTGGGGCTCACACCGTAACCCTTTGCGTAGCGTCCGGAAGACCAGTGACCCAACCCAAAGGGAATCGCTACGGCATCCGGCAAGATACCCTGCGTGATTTTTGCTCGAACTTTGAGGCTGCCAATGGAGGATTCTACCCAGACCCAATCTCCGTCGGTAATTCCATGCATAGAAGCCGTTTTCGGGTGAATCTCAATCCAGGACTCCCAGAAACGCCGCACCGAGTAGCCGAACATCTCTTGCATCATCGGCAAATTGGAACTCAAGCCGTCACGATTGCTCAAAACCTGAAACGTAATGAGATGCAGCGGCTTGTCCCCGTCGTAAGGGACAGGCTCGTGGTGAGGTAGAAACACGGTATCACCTCGAGCCGAGATGTTTAGCTTGTTCAGGATGAGCTCGGCATTATAGGATGTCTCTTTGCTCCCTGTTTTTGAGAGTTTATCGAACGTGGTTTTGAGCCGCTGTGAATAAAACTCAAACTTTCCGCTGGAGGTCTGGAACATGCGTTGTCGCCGATTTTGCCTCCGAATTGGATTCCACCATCCCCCTCGCTCGAGGAGCAAGTTCCAGAATTCTTCAAACGATGCATACCGACCTATCTGCCAGCCTCGTTCCTTGAGATATTCCATCCAAAGGTGTTGAATCCCTTCGGATACAACCGCCCCTTCACCTGAATGATAAACACCTTTCATCACATGCTTGATTTCTTCTACATAATCTTTGAACGGGAAAGCCGACGCCACCGAGCCTCCCAGCCGATGAGCAAACTCAGTTAATACATCAGCAGTATGACGCGTATTGTAGAGTGGGGTCATAACAGGCCACTGGATGCTGGCATGAGCAAAGTTTACCGACGGAACATTTGAAACCTCTTCCCACCTCTCCAAAAAAGTGTGATTCGGTAGAATGAAATGAGCATACTCGCTTGTCTCGCTGACTGTAGAATCAAAACTTACAACGAGTGGAATCTTCGCCAAGGCCTCAGAAAAATCGTGACGGTTCAACGAGTGAAAAAGGGGATTCCCACCAGACAAGAATAGGACTTTGATTGGATATGGACGGTCCGCCAAGACGTTCTTCACAAAACTCTCCACTGAGAAGCTCGTCAGGGGAAAAGCATTTTCGTCGGAAAGACCGATAGGCATCTCGTCATTTCCTTTTCTCGAAAGCGCATCTTGTTGAACTGGAGCGAGAGATGCGAGGGGTAGATCCTCCGTAAAGTAAATCCCTCCTTCTTTGTCATAGTTTCCGAGAAGTGCATTGAGACTTTGAACTGCCATCAGAGAAAAGACGCCATTCGTACTATCCGTGGTTGCCTGACCTCCGATAACAAGAGCTGGGCGGGTGTTACCAAGTTCGCGGGCGAGTTCCAAAACTGTCGCGCTGGGAACACCCGTGATCTCGGAAACGATATCCGGATAATAATTTCCTAAGACCATGTTCTTAAATCCGAGGTGTTTCACACCTGCGTGGCCGGTCCAATTCTCAAATCCGAATGTCCGGTTCCTGATAAAGTCGGCATCGTACAATTCTTCCCTAATCATGATGTACGCAATGCCAAGTGCCAGCGCCCCATACGTGCCCGGCCGAATTGAAATCCACCGATCAGCATTCGAAGCGGTCAGGCTCAAGCGAGGCTCAACCTGAATGTATCTGGTTCCCCGCTCCCGGTGATGGCTGTAAAGTTTTGTGTAATAAACGGGGGAATATCCTCCCTCCAGGAAATTTGCACCGAAACTCAGGACGAGTTTTGTATTGAGAATATCAAAGGCCGGTTGCCGTGGATGGCCATGCAGAAGAGCATGGGCTGTATCGCCGTTCTGCGTTGCGGAGAAGCGATAGTAATTGGGAGAACCAAAGGCCTTCATAAATCGCGCTACATGTTGTTGCATCAACCCTCGCTCATCATGGCCAAGGAAAGCGACCTCATGAGATTTTCCTTCTTTGCGGAGGTCCTTTAAGGCGTTTGCGATGAATTCGGTTGCTTCTTCCCAGCTGATGGATTCCCACTTTCCTACGACAGGCTTCCCAACGCGCTTGAGAGGGCCCGTCAAACGGTCAGGATGATACAATTGATGCAGAGCGTTCAAGCCGAGCGGACACATGCCTCCCCGGTTGACGGGGTGAAGAGGATTGCCTCTGACGTACACCGGAATTCCATCGACAAGGCGGACACGCATACCGCACCCGCCGGGACACATGCCGCATGTCGTATTTAACCATGTCTCAACACCCGGACCCTTCTGCGCTTGTTCAACGAGGTGATCCGGCAGTTTGAACACTTCGTCCAAACCGCAACCCCCAAAAAGGACGGCCCCCGACGCTCCTCCAAAAATTCTTATGAAATCTCGCCGCTTAATTTCCATCTGACGTCTTTTCAGTTAGCGGTGACATGCGAGACAGTCCGTTGAAGCATTCAGTCTCTTATGGCATTCCATGCAGTCATCCATCGTCACGGGTTTCACAGGAGAGTCGACGGGCGATGTACGCTCAGACATATTCCCGTGGCATTCCGCGCATTCGAGCTTTGCTTGCACCACGTGCCGGCGGTGGGAGAAATAGACATGATCAGGCACGTTGTAGATTTGCACCCACGGTATTTCCCTTTTCTCCTGCACATACTTCAGCAATTTCACCTCCTCCGGCGATTGTGAGAGAGGAGTCTCTGAATGACAGTTTTGGCAGATTTCTAATTTAGGAAGAGAAGCTGACGCAAGCTTCTCCGCAAAAATATGACAGTCGATGCAATTGAGTCCGGCTGTCTCGACGTGGGCTTTATGGTTGTATTGGATCGGTTGTAGAGCCCTTCCGGGACCAGAGGCCGACAAAAGTAGTATCGTTGCTATGAGAGCAGCCGCGAAAGAAAACGGTATGAGGAAGGATTTGTGGAACAATTTCATGAGTTTTCAGATGCAAAAAGGAGCTTTAAGAACAGACCAGGTGGCCCTCCCGCATCATAACTTTTTGCCAACCTTTCTCAAATAGGCATATAAATCTCTCATCTCATCTGTGGAGAGCTGAGGCCATTTCTTGTTCTGCATGATGAGCAGATCTTCCATCTCTCCCGCGTGGTTCCACATGAGCTGGATCATGTGAATTGGCGAATCTATGGTTGGAATTGTTACAAGGTCAGGCCCTTTCCCTTTGCCGCCGGACTGGTGGCAACTTTCGCATCCCTTTTCTTGGAAGACCCGCGTACCTTTTTCCTGAGTGCCAGGTTTGTCTTCGAAACCAAGGAAGTAGAGATAGGC
>JANOGR010000058.1:0-6898 GCA_031406095.1 Ignavibacteriales bacterium | reverse complement strand
TCCAACGAGCGCGCCAAATGGGCTACCACGTCAGTTCCATAGGCCGGGAACTGAGGCTCGTTGGTTACAACCTGCAGAATGTGCCGATTGACGTCGGCAGCGGATCAGTCTTCAGGTTGGCCATCACACTACAGGATACATCGGCCGTCGACTCTGCTTACGCAATTGTGAGCACGGCAGACACAACCTTCGACATTGCTCTCAGTGGAACGGTCGCTAAGAAGCAGACAATTCTGCCGGAGACATATACGCTATATCAGAATTACCCGAACCCGTTCAATCCGAGTACGACGATCGAGTTCGAAGTGCCCGAAGTTTCAGGCCGGGTTCCCCGTGTTGCCATCCAGATCTTCAACATCCTGGGTCAAAAGGTGTTGACGATCGACCGTGGTGAAAAAGATGCAGGGCGTTACCGGGTTGTCTGGGACGGTCGTGATGAGATGGGTTCTCGTGTACCTTCCGGCATTTATTTCTACCGGTTGTTGTCCAAGGACTTCGCCACATCGAAGAAAATGGTTCTCGTAAAATAACAAAATCATGAAGACTTTCGAAAATTTCGTTACATTATGGCCGTAAGAAATCTGGAAGTCCCTGCCCGTCCGGCAGGCGGGCGTATTCCCATGTTCCCGCGCTTTCAAAAAACTGTTTCCTGGAATCGTTTCTTGGAATCGGCAGTCGTGATATTCGTTCTTCTTGGGGCACTGGTGTCGTTGACTTCCTGCAGCAGTTCATTGGGTTCGGGCGGCAGGGGGAGCAAGTACCGTTATCAGTTCAAAATGGTGGCCCCGACTCCCAGTAACGAGATGTTATACCAGGACGACAGCCTCATCATTCAATTTCGGTTCGACGAATCAGCCATTAAGTTCCAGCTGCAGAATCTTTCCGAATCTGACCTCAGCATTGACTGGGAAAAAACCTCCCTTGGAGTCGAAAACCGGTTTTATTCGGTCAGACACAGTTCCGATTTTTACGGGGATACGGCGCTGAGGAAGGTTTCCGTGGTCATTCCGCCCATGGGGTACATCCGGGAAGTCATGATTCCGCGCGAAAATGTCTATTTTGATGGTACGAAATGGGTGGAGGTCGACCTTCTTCCGACCGCGGATCAGAACAGCAATGCATTGAAAGAATCAATTCTTCGGAGTGTTGGACGCCCGGTTTCCGCGGTCCTATCAATGAAATTCGGTCAAACAACGAAAAAATACAGGTTTGATTTCGCCATTGCTTCGGTGAACCTTCTCGCCTGGTCATCATACATGCCTGCAAAGAGGATACCTACTCCTCCATCGCGGCCTCAACAGGCGGTGAAACCCGACCATCTGACGACCGGGATTGTCGTTAGTGGCATCGTGGGGCTCTCTGTTTACCTCTTGTCGCAAAGAAAAGATCCCGCCGTTGAATAGCCCGCTTTCTTTGAAGACCATTCGATTATTTGTTATGATTCTTGCATGGGCATTCCTGGCAAGTTGCTCATCCACGCGTGCTCCCGCGCAGATGAAAGACGAATTCTTCAAACCCCTCGTTCGGAAGCCGATCGTGGAAAAACGCCTGCCGGACTTGAAAACGCAACGAGAGCCATCCGGGAATCAAGCGGAAGTTGACGCTCTTAAAAACGAGAATAGAATGCTGCGGGATTCACTCGGCCGGATGCGGGATTATGTTCCCCAGGTCAAAAAACCAGAGCAGGCGAAGGAGGCGATGGAAACTACAAACGCAATAAAACAAGACCGAAGTGCTGCAAGCGTCCTCGTAAAGCTCGATTCCGTGGAAGCTCCGCTCACAAAAAAGTCAAAGGCCGCACCCCTCTTGCCCGCCCTTCCAGCCAACCGGGCGTACACCGTTCAGATCGGCGCCTTTGGCAGGGGCATGCTCCACATTGCATTGCGGCTCCAAAAAACGGCTCAAGAGCAGTTTCCAAGTCAAGTTGTGCTGAAACATTACTACCCCCTCGACGGGCTGTATCGCGTAAGCGTTGGAAAGTTTGAAACCCGGAACGAAGCTTCGCTATTACGAAAAGAATTGATGGAACAGTTTCCCAAGGATTATTCTCAGTGCTGGGTGAACCATTTTGCCAAGTGAATTGAGGAACCTGTGTTCCTTAAGGTCTGAACTAAGACTGCGACCGGTTCTTCTCCTCTTTTCATCCAACACCATTCAGGTGTTTTCAACAATTCCAACGAAATAGGCTGGCGAAAGATCAGTTGACCTATGAGACTTCTCATCACAGGCGGGAGCGGACTCGTTGGCAAATACGTGGTGGAACACCTCGCCCTGTCGCATACGGTTGAAGTGTTGGATTTGAAGAACCCCCGGGGAAGCCATCACATGTTTCACCGGGCGAACATCCTGAGCCTGTCGAGTCTTGTCAAAATCATTAGGGACTATGATGCAGTGGTTCATCTCGCGGGAATTCCGCACCCTTTGAACGAGCCTCCGGAGAAGGTGTTTCAGGTGAACACGGTGGGAACCTTCAACGTCCTCGAAGCATGCGCACTCAACGGCATTTCGAAAGTCATCTTCATGTCGAGTGAATCGACACTCGGTTTTGCCTTTTCCATAACGAGGATGTGGCCTGAGTATGCACCCATTGACGAGAACCACACGCTGCGCCCGCAAGATCCCTATGGGTTGAGCAAGGTATCCTCAGAACTTCTGTGTGCGGCATACACTCGGACGTACGGTATGCAAACCATTTGCCTCCGGCCGCCCTGGGTGTGGGTGCCCGAAAAGAAAGAGGTTGAAACGTACAAACAGCTGGTCAAGGATTACAGGAAATGGCACAAGAATCTCTGGGCCTACGTTCATATCCATGATCTGGTCCAGGCCGTGCGACTGGCCGTGGAATCGACTGAATTGCCGCCGAACGATTCGTATTTTGTATGCGCCGACGACAATTGGACGGGAAAAGACAGCCTTGCTCTGTTGAACGAGTTTTACCCCGAGACAACGAAGATCCACGAAGGATTCAAAGGGACATCTTCTTTGATCAGCAGCGCAAAAGCAAAAGAGGCACTCAAGTATTCGCCAAAACACACCGTCAAAGACATCATTTCATAGTGTGGTGAACATTTTAGGATGGTTTAAGGAATGAGTTTTCCGGGATTGCCCCGACCTTCTCAGCCAGAGGCTGATCCGCCTTTGGCGGAAGGTCGGGGATAACAAAAAACAGTAACACAGCCGGGTTTTAACCCTTACATCATGGCATACATTAGGATCTGGGCTCATCTTCCAAAACCGTAGTGCACAATTCGTGGCTCGTCCGATCATTATCGATACAGACGCCGGCGTCGATGACGCCTTGGCATTGATCCTGGCCCTCCGTTCTCATGAAGTATCGGTCGAGGCGATTACGACCGTTGCGGGAAATGTCGAAGTTGAAAAGTGCACAAGAAACGTTACGCTCGTTCTGGATCTATTACAGGTGGCCTCGAGGCCCAGGCTTGCCGAGGGCTCACGGAGCCCGTTGAAAAGGAAACTTGTTACCGCCCCCGAAGTGCACGGCCGGGACGGGTTGGGAAACATCGGGTCCAGGAGGTCCGGGAAGCTCCGGGTTCGACGCGATGCTGTCGATGTGATCCTGCAATGCTGTAGACAATTTGGAAAAAGACTTACTATTGTCGCACTGGGTCCGCTGACAAACCTGGCCAAAGCAGCCCAAAAGGATCTTCGAACCTTGAAAATGGCGGGACGAATTGTTTCGATGGGTGGAGCGATAAGAGTGCCGGGCAACACGGGGCCGGTGGCCGAATTCAATTACTTTGTCGACCCTGAAGCAGCTCAGCTCGTGCTGAACTCGGGCTTGAACGTAACCATTGTACCGTTGGACCTTACTCAACAGGTGGTCGTCATGAGACGAGAAATCGAGTACCGGGCAAAACGCCGGGCCAGCAAGCTGGCGGACTTCATCCTCCGCTCGACAAGGCACTACATGCGATACCACATGACCACCCAGGGCTTCGATGGCGGATATCTTCACGACCCCATCGCGGTCGCATGCGTCATTCAGCCCTCGTTGATTCGGACGACACGCAACCGGATTGATGTTGAAACAAAGGGAGAACTTACCCGTGGAATGACTGTCGCTGCCCGCCCGAACGACTTGGTCGGGCGGGTCTGGCGGGGAATTCAGAGACCTGGCACGGTCGATGTGGCCACCAGTATTGACAAGGAAGGGTTCCTCAAGCTGTTTCACGAGAGATTGTGGCGATAACGTGTTCCCGACGCGGTGCATTGTTATCCTCGCTCCTGTAATTTTCTTCATTCACAGCGCGTTCACGCAAGATTTGCTGCCCAAGACCATGGAAGTTCGTTTCGACTCCACAAAATTCACGAGGCTTAGTTTTGAAAGGGTTCTCAACACGTTTGTCTGGAATGGCGCGATGCGCTATGCTGCCCAGCTGGGCGATTCAAGAATCAGTCTGAAGCAGCAGGCACGGTCAAGACTCATCCGATCCGAGCAGCAGTCCATTCAAGATGAGTACCAAGATACGATTGATATCAGAACGCTTATAAGCGGAAACTGGAATCTTCAAGCCCTCACATCCTCAAACATATTGAAAGACAACCGAGCTTTGGATCTTGGAGGTCTGTCCCAGCACCAAATCCTCGGTGGACTGACGTATGAGAATCTGAATGGAGTTTCTATTACAGGGTTGGGTGGCATCGAGTTTGCTGCTCAGGAAAGAGAACGCGATCAGGGGATCGCATATCTGGTGAAAGCAAATGTCCCGGGTATTCCACTGGATGAAATACAAGGCTCGCTGAATTCTTCGTGGGCGCGATCGTTCTTAGGCAGACGGGAGCCGGAGCAAAGAAACCTCGATGTAAAGCTCCATCGGAATTTCTCCGAAGGCACGGAGGACTTGCTCGAGGTCAAATACGAAAAACAGCGTCGAGAGTTCTATGTTGCAGCAGATCCTGCCATGCAAACCCAATACGGAATCTCCAGCAACGTCTTTACAAGAAGTGAGGAATTCGTGGATGTGTCCAACAACCTTCGGTACAGAGTTGGTGAGCAAACGAGTCTTTCCGTGAACGCAGGACTCACCAATCGGAAAGTGGACCGGAGTCTCCGCTATCAAGGAGCCGCCGCCGGAATCTCCGACCCACGAATTCAAGTTTCTCAACTGCGCGGCGAACTCGCTCTGACGCATGGATTTGGAGAGTGGGGCCTCGCCAACTTTGGCGTACAACGTTTTGAACGAGAGGAATCTCATTCGACGCATTTCCTGGACAACGTTTCGCAACGGACAGCCGTCACAGGATTGTTGGATGTCCTCCTGGGTGAACGGGACCGGATGCGCATTCGCGGTTCTGCCAATATCTTGAGGTACGATACTCCGGATCAATTAAACGTGGATGACCGCGACGAACTGCTGATGACGTTCGGGCTGGAAGAAACTCATGTGTTCAATAGGTATGTGGCTCTGAGCGTTGAGGGCAATCTGACGCTCAACCATCTCGTGTATCTTCACAATACACAGAGTGCAAACAACAACTGGAACCGTGTTCTCAGGTTTTCCCCGGGCGTAGTGTACACGCCTACCGATGGCATCCGATCGAGCAACGTGGCCGAAGTGATGGCGAATTACACGGTGTATGATTTTGAAGAACAAGTGGCATTTGTCCGAAGTTTTTCGTTTCGTCAAGCTTCGTGGTTTGATTCAACGGTGGTCCGGTTGAGTCCCCGTCTCCAGTTCATGTTCTCCGGAGGGATCCGGGTCTATGAGAGAGGAATTCTCCGTTGGAGGGAGTTCACCGAGAGGCCGGAGAAGTACTTCGTGGATCAGAGTTATTGGCCCCAGCTGTTTTTCTCCAGCGCGCAGGGTGTGCGCGTGGGTATCGGCTTCAGGTACTTTTCGCAGGATCGGTACGCATATCAGGGTTCCATCAGGGTTCGCGACCTTTCGCTGGAAACCTCAGGCCCCACAGCTCAACTGGCCTGGACGGGGCGGGGCGGTGAAGAGGTTGTTTTCGATGGATGGAGCGAAACACAAAAAATGAACGGACAGACAGTTTCCTCTGTTCCGAATTTGACGGTTCGGGTATCATTCGGTCTGTGATGAACGCGTGAGCCTAGCACATGAACGTTCGAAGATGAGTCAGCCCAAACACAAACGGTATGAACTTCGCTGCAAAAGCGACCCGAAGGTCATTGGCATGGTGGAAAGTTTCCTACACGAGATGAATCAAACAGTGAGACTCGACGACGGCACCTTTTACCGGGTTCTTGTGGCAACCACGGAGGCGGTGAACAACGCAATCCAGCATGGGAACGATTACGACCCGCTGAAAGATGTTATCGTGATTTGCTTCGTTGCGCGTCGAATGTTGAAGATCCAGGTGAAAGATGAGGGCAAAGGGTTTGACGCAAGGAAAGTGCCCGACCCGCTGGATGAGAAAAACCTCCTCAAGGAACATGGACGCGGAGTGTTCCTCATGACTTCCATGACGGATAAAGTGAAATACCGAAGACTCAAAAGAGGCAGGGTTGTCGAAATGATGATTGACCTGAAGCACCTGGGCTAGCAATTTTCTTTGGAGCACAGACAAAAAATCCCGTCCAACAGACGGGATTTTTTTGTTGAGTGTAAGATCAACGAATTAACAGAGACGCAATAGAACGTCAGAAATTCTTACCGCTGTAATCCCTGTAATGGCCGTAATTTCTATCATCAGAACTAAGGATCATTTTGATAGGTCCCACACCTGGCGCAATCCAAAACACGGCAGTTTCCCGTACAGGGGATTCCGGAATGGAAGAACCAAGGAGATAGATTTTTCGACTGATGGTAAGCTTGTAGGTACTAAAAGTCTGACCCGAAAGAGTCCATGTTTCAGTGCCATTAAACATACCGACCATTTGCAGGCGTGCCGTCGTCGATTGTCCTGAAAGAAC
>JANOGR010000049.1:0-26375 GCA_031406095.1 Ignavibacteriales bacterium | reverse complement strand
TGCTCAAGGAGCTCCAGCTCAGAAAGGTCCACCTTGCGATCGTCGTGGACGAGTACGGCGGAACGGAGGGGTTGATTACCATGGAGGATATCATCGAAGAAATCGTCGGTGAGATCCTCGATGAGTACGACGAAGTTGCCCGCGTTTCCGAGAAGGCGATGGATGGATCAACTGCCGTGGATGCGGCCATGGGGATTGACGAGTTCAACAAACAGTTCAATGCGAGTATTCCTGAAGCCTCCGACTACGGCACGATCGCCGGTTTCCTGCAGAAACTGATCGGCAAGCTCCCCGAGGTAAACGAAGAGATCAAGTTCGGTGATTTCCAGTTCACCATTCTCAGCAAGAGCGCCCGGCGGATTCGACAGGTCAAAATAACACCCCTCGGCAAGTCGCATGGAGGAGACGTGCGGACGTGAGCGTGCTGGACACCATCCTGTTGCACAAACGGACAGAGATCAAGGAAATGAAAGAGCAAAGATCTCAGAAGGAACTTATCAAGAGGATCGCGGCAGCGGAGTCGTCCCGGCCGTTTGCGCAAGCCCTTCGCGGAGATGACCTGAGCGTCATTGCGGAAATAAAGAAAGCGTCTCCATCGCGTGGTGTTCTGAGTCATGACTTCGACCATCGGTCTTTGGCAAAGGAATTCGAATCAGGGGGGGCAAGAGCGCTATCGGTATTGACCGATGAGAGATTTTTTCAGGGGAAGCCGGAGTTTATCGCCGACATCAAGAGTATTTGCAATTTACCCGTGCTTCGAAAGGATTTCATCCTGGACGAATATCAGGTGTACGAATCGAGGTTTCTTGGCGCAGATGCCATCTTGTTGATTGTCAAAGCTCTTCCGAAAAAGGACCTGCAGCATCTCTACCGCTGTGCAAGAGGGGTTCAGCTGGACGTGTTGGTGGAAGCTCATACACGAGAAGAAGTCGATGTCGCGAATGAAATCGGTGCCGAAATCATCGGTATCAATAACCGTGACCTGGACACGTTTGAAGTCTCGCTGGAGCGTTCTCTGCAACTACGGTCTCACGTAAACCCCAAAGTGATTTCAGTGAGTGAAAGCGGTATCATGAATTCGAACGATATCGGGCGCTTACGGAAGGCCGGGTTCGACGCAGTTCTCGTCGGGGAGAGCCTTATGAAATCTCAGGATCGCGCAAAAACCCTGAGAGAACTGGTGCATTCATAATGGTCAATCAGGACCTTTTTGTGAAAATATGCGGCGTAACGAACGTTGAAGACGCCCAGTTTGCGCTGGAATGCGGGGCCGACGCGATAGGGCTGAATTTTTATGAGCGAAGTCCGAGATTTGTAACGATGGAGCGGGCGCAGGAAATTGTCTCCAAGCTGTCGGAGCATAAATCGAAGATTGGCGTCTTTGTCAACGCGAGCCGAAAAAGAATCCTCGAAGTCATCAAAACCGTCAATTTGAGCGCCGTGCAGCTGGTCGGCCAGCATGGGCCTGATGACCTTGTGAACTTTGAGAGTTCCGTCATCAAAGTCTTTCGAGTCTATCCTGGCTTCGATGTCGAAGTGCTGAGAAACTACATTATCGATGCGTTTCTCCTGGACACCTATCAGGACGAAACGTACGGAGGCACGGGCAAAACATTTGATTGGAATGTCGCCATCAAGGCCAAAGAATACGGGAAGGTCATCCTCTCCGGAGGATTGAACCCCGAAAACATCGAAGATGCGGTCAAATATGTTCAACCGTACGGCGTTGACGTGAGCAGTGGGGTGGAACTGCGGCCGGGGAGAAAAGATCCGAAAAAAATAAGGGACTTTATCGCCCGCGCACGTAGTGTGCCATTGTACTACAATGAAGATCTCAACAATGACGAAGAGTAACGGGCAATACGTCGGTTCTGTCCCCGACGCCGAAGGCCATTTTGGAGTTTATGGGGGGCGATATATACCGGAGACACTCGTCTCTGCTGCCGAGGAGTTGACCCGGGAATATCTCAGAGCCAAAGAGGATCCGGCATTCCAGGAAGAGCTTGGGAAGTTTTTGCGGGATTACGTTGGCCGGCCAACGCCGCTATATTTGGCAAAACGATTGTCTGAACACATTGGAGCAAGGATCTATCTGAAACGTGAGGATCTTTGCCATACCGGCGCACACAAGATCAACAACACCGTCGGCCAGATACTTCTGGCACGGCGAATGAACAAGAAACGCATCATTGCAGAGACGGGCGCCGGTCAGCATGGCGTGGCGGTGGCTACGGTGTGCGCATTGTTTGGACTCACGTGTGTGGTCTACATGGGTGAGAAGGACATGGCGAGGCAGGCGCCGAACGTTGCACGCATGAAGTTGCTGGGTGCCGACGTTCGTCCCGTCACATCCGGAAGCAGGACGCTCAAAGATGCAACGAGTGAGGCGATCCGCGATTGGGTGACAAACGTCGAGACGACTTTTTACATTGTCGGCTCGGTCGTCGGAATGCACCCATACCCGATGATGGTCCGGGATTTTCAGAGTGTCATCGGCCAGGAAACCCGGAAACAAATTGTTGAAGCCGAGGGGCGATTGCCGGGCGCTCTCGTTGCTTGCGTTGGCGGGGGGAGCAATTCGATCGGAATGTTTTATCCGTTTCTTGATGACGCAAAACAGATCGATCTGGTCGGAGTGGAAGCCGCCGGCTTGGGGTTGGAGTCAGGCAAACATGCTGCCTCGCTCAGCCGCGGGAGACAAGGAGTGCTCCATGGAGCAATGCAGTACGTGCTCCAGGATGCTCACGGACAGGTTCAGAATGCGCATTCCATCTCTGCCGGATTGGACTACCCCGGTGTGGGGCCGGAACATTCGTACCTCAAGGACCTTGGCCTTGTACGCTACGAATCGATTACGGACGCCCAGGCGGTGGAAGCTTTTCAGCTGCTCACAAAGCTCGAAGGGATTATTCCCGCTTTGGAGTCGGCCCATGCGGTTGGCTATGTTGTTCGGGAAGGGCGCGCGCTCTGGAAGGATCGGGTGGTTGTCGTGAACCTCTCAGGTCGTGGAGACAAGGATTTGGCCACAGTCGAAACTGCTTTGAAGAAGACCCCCGCAGTCAGAAGGCCCTAGAATCAACGATTTTCAACAACCCCTTCCAAGATTGCAAGAGTCTCAGCCGCAGTTTTTTCCCAACTGAACATTCGTGCACGTTGAAGGCCCTTCCTGCGCATGTTCGCCTGGAGTCGGGGGTTCTCAAGAACTCTTTGCATCTCATTGGCGAGGGAAACATAATCTGTCGGATTGACCATGATCCCCGCATCGCCAATCACCTCTGGGAGAGATGACGTGTTGGACGTGATCACAGGAACGCCGCAGGACATAGCCTCCAGAGGCGGATATCCGAATCCCTCATAGAGTGACGGGTAAACGAACAGCGAAGCGAGGCTGTAGAGTGAAGGCAAATGTTCGTGGTCTACGTATCCGATCATTTGAAGAGAGTCAGCCAATCCCAGTTTACCTATCTCAGAGACAATGTTGTTGGCATACCATCCCATTGCGCCGCTGATGACCAACGGATAACGTTTTCGGAGGCTTTTTGGAAGTAAGGAGTACGCTTGTGCGAGGCAAATCACGTTCTTCCTCGGTTCAATGGTCCCCACAAAGAGAATAAACTCTTTTGGTAAATCATATCGCCGTCGGACTGTTTGGAGAAGTTTTTTGTCCTTCACCTTTGTAAATTCTTCGTCGACGCTCAAGTGAACCACGGATATATTTTTGTGTGGAGCTCCATAGAGACGCATAAAATCTCTTTTCGTCGACTCAGAGTCTGTAATGATTCTGTCGGCCACGCGGGCTGCATTTGTGTTGAAGATAAACTGCCACATCCGCATTTTTGGCGTGAATGTCTTCGGAAGTATCGCCGAGATGACGTCGTGAATCGTGACGACGTATTTTATTTGCTTTGAGCCGGCATTGGCAAACACTTTCCACTTTAGCGGTACAGGCAGAAAGCGAAATAAATTTTTGAAACGGGGCAAGATGGGAAGTGCGAACGCTGGCGAAAAATACACATCGATTCCAGAATCCTCCATATACCGGGGAAGAAGGATATTCTCCCACCATCTGTTCAGGACCATTCGCTCATAGCCCTCGATCACTATTCTCTTAAGATTGAGAGCGTCCAGATCCTGATTCGGTTTGGCAAGGAAGAGAACATACTCGTTGTGGGGGTCAATGCGGAGAAGGGACCGCACGGTCCGCGCAGCGTATGTCCCGACGCCGGAACGGCCGTGAACGATAGTTCTGCCGTCAATGGCGATGCGCAAGGGGCGTTTTCTATTTGCTTTTTTGATAGATGAACGTAGAAGTTTCTCGATGGTGCGAATCCGTTCTTTCAAGGAGATCTTTCATCCTTAAGGCGTAGCTATCGGTCGAATGAAAGCGGCTATATTGGCGAGACATAGCCTCCAACCGAGATGCAATTTCATGGTCACGACATACAGCGAGAATGGTTGGGATAACCTCTGCTGGCTGCCAATCGGTGATCAACTTCTGTAAACCATACCTGAGCAACTCTGCCGCCATCCAGGTCGCCGGGGTTACTAAAGGAATGGAACCGGCAATCACCGCTTCGATGAAAATGCCTGAGGTGCTTTCGGAATAACGTTCGGCTTTGTACGGGAGCAGAACAATATTACTTGTTCTCATGAGTTTGAGATATGTTCGCCTGTCAACAAAATCCGGAATGAGCTCGATTCCTGCTCCGTTCTTTGTCTGCTCGAGTTGGGCGCTCTCTCCCACGATAAGGCAGATCTTCCTAGCAGCCCTGGACCGTGTCGAGGCGATCTCCCGCACAACTCCGATTCCCTTGTCTTTTCTTGGCCCTCCAGGTAACCAACATCGTATTACCTGTTGATCCTTGCTCCTTCTTGGTTTCTGCGACAGCCTATTGATGTCTTCTGTATGCGGAACAGGCATCACGGTCAATTCCCGTTTGAAACTGCCCTCGATGGTTCGCTTCACCAATTCGCTGTCCGTAAGCAGTCGAACGTTTTTGCGTTTTAGAAGCATTTCCATGATAGGCAGCACGACTTTCTTGAGGGCTTTTTGCTTCATCGAGTCGAAATCGGGCTTGTAACGAAAAAGCAGCCACACGGAGAGATTGCCTCTTGGTAAGAAAAAAAGAGAAATCAAGAGAGGCGGAATTTCCCAGAAAATGAAATCATCAATGAACAGGGTGGTCGCAACGTTCCTATCCATTTCCTTTCGCAGGAATCTCGTCAGAGAGATTCCAAGGGGAATCACCGCCCCGATAAAGCCAAGGCGCGATGTGCTCGATACAATATTGCGGGCGTCAAGACATACATGCCAATTGTCCGGCAATCGATTTTTCACGTTTTGCCATGATATTGGTACTGCGACAGAATGATGACAGCCGTTCAAGCGTGCTGCCTCGCCGATAGCTTCATGGTATTCGAAAAAATGACCTCTCATCTCCGGGTGAAAGATCAGCGAGATAATTACGGGTGCTTGTCGTGAAGGCCTGATCTCGTGGTTGATCGTCATTTCCTTGAATTTCGGTGTGATATGCGTCCAAAGTCCTATGGGTTGATGAGAAGGAGGCCTTGTATTCCAAGTTCACTCAATTCTGAGATGATTACGTGGCTCATGGACAGTTTTTTGTTGAAGGAAGATACAGAAAAGTATAAATTTAATCAAAGAAACTCATCTGTCACATCCGGTTTTATTCATGCATACGGTCGCCATTGATGCACGCAAGTATTTCGATTACGGAATTGGCACGTATATCCAGCAATTGATTTCTCACCTTTCTCAGCTGGAGTCGACGTGGAAATTCCGCGCATATGTTTCGCCGAATGATGCTCATCGGATGAAGCTTCCTTCCTCGTGGCAACAATCGGTTGTCCCGTATGGCAAATATTCTGTCGGAGAGGTCCTTTTTCTCGGTAGAAAATCGAAAAAAGATGGTGCAGCGATCTTCCATTCGCCGCATTACACGCTGCCTCTCGGGCTGGGCGCCCGGTCCGTTGTAACGATCCATGACCTGATTCCGCTGAGATTTCCTGAATATTTCAACGCTCTCCAGAGGTCCTACGCGCATCTCATGATGTCCCATGCTGTGAAAAGGGCGGGTTGCGTGCTCGTCGATTCCGAGTTCACGAAAAACGATATCATGGACACATTTCGGGTTAACGAACGTCGGATCGTGGTGGCGCACTTGGGCGTCACGGATGAATTCAGACCGGTCAAATCAAGACAGAAAATAGCGACTTTACGAAAAAAGTTTGATTTGCCGGGACCTTTCATCCTGTTTGTCGGAAACATCAAGCCTCACAAAGGGATTGCGGTGCTCTTCAAAGCTCTGGCGCTCCTGAAACATACTGACATTGACCTTGTCTTTGTGGGAGAAAAACCTCTCCAGAACGCTGCACTACTGGCTGCTGCGAATGAATTGCATATTGAAAAACGGATTCACCAAATAGGGAGGTTGTCGCAAGGTGAGCTCGTACTTGCCTATAATGCAGCCGAGGTTCTTGCGATGCCATCTTTATACGAGGGGTTTGGATTACCCGTTTTGGAAGCTATGGGATGCGGAACTCCCGTCGTGGTATCGGATGCAGGATCGCTCCCAGAAATAGCCGGGAATGCGGCCTTGGTTGTCCCCCGAAATAATCCAGGGGCCCTGGCCGAGGCGCTTGAAGTCGTTTTGCGAAATTCGAGAATCAGGAAACAACTCGTCGAAAAAGGGAAACAAAATGTTTTGCGCTTTTCCTGGCGCAAAACAGCTGAGAAAACCCTGGAAGTATACCGAAGACTTATTTGAATATGCCGCAAAAGACCAAGTCCAAAATCGGAATATTTGGCGGCACGTTTGACCCGCCGCATCTGGGCCACTTGATCATCGCTCAAACAGCCGTTGAGGACCTGGAGCTTGACAAAATCCTCTTTGTCCCGGCTGCCAGCCCTCCGCACAAAACGGACCGGCTTATGGCGCCTGCTTCACACAGACTTGCAATGCTCAAACTTGCGATCAAAGGAAACAAGAAGTTCGAGGCATCAGCTCTTGAATTACACCGCGGCGGAATCTCCTATACCGTCGATACGCTTAGAAGCCTCAACGAACGATATCCCGATGCGCAACTATTTCTCATTCTTGGCGAGGATAACTATGCAGAGTTCCATTCCTGGAAGGGCCCGGAAGAAATAATCCGTCTTGCCTCGTTAGTCATCTATCACCGAAGCGGCTACGGGAATGTGAAGGGTTCACGTTACCCTGTTACGGAACTCAAGGGACCCCTTTTTGAACTTTCATCCACTGAGATCCGGAAGAAAGTCTCCCGCGGGCAGTCGATCCGATATTTTGTCACGAAAGAGGTTGCAAGCTATATCAAGTCGAAGAAATTGTACATTGGATAACGCCATTATTCCGGGAATTCTCTTGTTTCAGGAAAGAATCAAAATTTCATGAAAACGACTGCGCCAGCGGAGAAAGTTCTCCGAGTCATTCAAACTGATTACCACGACCCGTTTGAAATACTCGGTGCTCATCGGGTGACGGTGGACGGAAAACAATGCGTCGCTATCCGGGCATTTCTGCCGGATGCCCAGACGGTGTCTGCTGTCTCGGTCACAAAAAAGGGATCGGGGAAATCGTATCCTTTGCATCGGCTTGCCGATGAAGGATTCTTTGAGGTCGTGATTCCAACGAGGAAAAATGTGTTTCCCTACAGGCTCAGAAAAACAACGTTTGACGGCAGGGAAGAGGAATTCGTTGATTCATACTCCTTTCTGCCGACCGTCACGGACTTTGACCTTCATTTGTTCAACACGGGCGACTATCACCTGGTATACGAAAAACTTGGAGCACATCAGATCGAAATCGAAGGCATTGCAGGAACGCAGTTTTCTGTCTGGGCGCCGAATGCAAGAAGCGTAAGTGTGGTCGGGGATTTTAACGGCTGGGACCGGAGAAAACATGCCATGCGTGTACTGGGTCAATCCGGCGTTTGGGAAATATTTGTCCCGGGGCTGAAATCCGGAGAATTGTACAAATTCTCCGTGAAGACCCAGAGTGGTAAAATCCTTGACAAGACTGACCCCTACGCAACCGAAATGGAGTTTCGGCCTCGCACAGCATCCAAGATCAATGCGCTCATCGGCTACGACTGGAAGGATGGCGAGTGGATGAAAAAACGGCCGGGCATCGACTGGCTTGCTAGCCCTATCAGCATTTATGAGGTTCATCTTGCGTCGTGGGCACGAATACCGGAAGAAGGCAACCGGTGGCTCTCATACCACGAGGTTTCTCAGAAACTCATCCCTTATGTGAAAGAACGAGGTTTCACCCATATTGAGCTGATGCCGGTAATGGAACACCCGTTCGACGCGTCATGGGGCTACCAGGTAACAGGCTACTACGCGCCGACAAGTCGACACGGCACGCCGCAGGATTTCATGAATTTCATTGACGAATGCCATCAAAATGGACTTGGCGTCATTCTTGATTGGGTTCCCGCCCATTTTCCGAAAGATGAGCATGCGTTGGGTGAATTCGACGGAACACACTTGTACGAACACGCCGACCCGCGCAAAGGAGAGCATCAGGATTGGGGGACGTACATATTCAACTTCGGGCGCAGCGAGGTGAAAAATTTTCTGGCCGGCAATGCCCTGTTTTGGCTGGACAAGTATCACATCGATGGGCTTCGCATTGATGCGGTCGCTTCCATGATTTACCTGGATTATTCACGAAAGCCGGGAGAGTGGATACCGAATGAATACGGCGGCAGGGAAAACCTCGATGCGATTGCTTTCCTGAAACATGTCAACGGCTTGATACGGCACTACTATCCCGGTGTTTTGACGATTGCAGAGGAATCGACGGCATGGCCGGGTGTGACGAACGAGCTTGCTCATGGCGGCCTGGGATTCCATCTCAAGTGGAATATGGGCTGGATGCATGACACGCTTGAGTATTTCACGAAGAACCCTATTCACAGATCGCATCATCAAGGGAGCCTGACGTTTGCCCTCCTGTACGCTTTTACGGAGCGTTTCCTCATGCCCCTTTCGCACGACGAAGTTGTTCACGGAAAGGCCTCCCTGCTTTCGAAAATGCCGGGCGACGAATGGCAGAAATTCGCCAATTTGCGGCTTCTTTATGGCTTGATGTTCGGTTTTCCGGGGAAGAAGCTCCTGTTCATGGGGGCCGAAATCGGACAGTGGAACGAGTGGAATCACGATGCATCGATCGACTGGCATCTCGTTCAGTACGAGCGGCACCAGGGTATTCGACGCTGGATCGAAGACCTGAACACGGTCTACGCGGATGAAAAGGCCCTGCATGAAGTTGATTTTCATTATTCGGGGTTTGAATGGATTGACTTCACGGATTCGGCAGGAAGTATCATTTCTTTTATCAGAAAGTCGGCCGAAAACCGCAGCTGGATGCTTGTGGTATGCAATCTTACGCCCGTACCCCGACAGGGTTATCGGATCGGAATTCCTGAAGCCGGAATTTTCCACGAGGTTCTCAACAGCGATTCCGCATATTACTCCGGCGGCAATGTCGGAAATGGCGGGGAAATCAGGAGCGATCACATCCCTCATCACGGGCGCGAGCATTCATTGAACCTCACCCTGCCTCCTCTGAGTGCCCTTTTTCTCAAGAAGAAAGATTCCTAAAGTTTTCGTATTTTGTGACGAATCGAGATACAAATGCTTAGACCGATCTGGCCCCGTAGCTCAGATGGATAGAGCAGCGGTTTCCTAAACCGTTTGTCGGAGGTTCGAATCCTCTCGGGGCTACTGAATAGTTTCTCCAGCACAAAAAGAGTGACGGATCCTCGAATCCTCTCGGTTGGCTTCCCTTGACAATCAAATCCCCGTTTCTTATCCTGTAGTCCCCCCAACACCACACACTCATTGTGAAACGAAAATCCACGCGCTCCGTCGATTGGGCGAAAGAAATACTTCCGCTCTTTAAGGAGTACAAAGGGAAAAAACATCCCCTGGAATACCAGAATCCTTTCCAGCTTGTCGTTATGACGGTGCTGGCGGCCCAGGATTCTGACAGGCATATCAACGCCATCGCTCCCGCCTTGTTCCAGGCCATTCCCTCGATGAGCGATTTAGCAAAGAAAAAGCCCGAGGAGGTATTCAAGCACGTCGAGACCGTCAGGAATTTTTGGAACAAGACCAAATGGCTCATCGCAATGGCTCAGAGTGTCGGCGAGGACTCGAAGATCCCGGCCACCATGGAAGAACTGACGAAACTCTCGGGAATCGGCAGAAAATCAGCAAATGTCATCAAGCGGGAACTTGGTGCTCCCGCAGAAGGAATTATCGTAGACCTTCATGTGGTTCGGGTCGCCCCGAGGATCGGCATTGCATCCGGTTCCGTTCCGGACAAAATCGAAAAACAATTGATGGAGATCTTCCCCCAAAGGCAATGGGGAGAAGTGGGAATGGCGATGTCTTTTCTCGGTCGCGAAGTGTGCCGGCCCACGAACCCAAACTGTTCCGCGTGCGTGATGAACAAGGTGTGCGCGTACTATAAGGCAATGAGGAAGTAGCATCACCTGTAAGAAGTCTGACTTGAGACATTGTGTAAACGAGTAAAAAGTCAGACTTCTACGCTCAGCCTATTCTTGTTTTCCCCCTCGAAGTTTCGTACATTTCTCCGGTCACTTTCCCAAAGTTTTTCCACCAGCGAGCGGTAGAATTCAATGCGACTCTCCAAGGCTTTCATTCCCACACAAAAGGAAACTCCTGCGGACGCTACAATTCCCAGTCACCAGTTGATGCTGCGAGCCGGCCTCATGCGCCAACTCACAGCGGGTATTTACGCATACCTTCCGCTGGTTTACAGGGCCATGCTCAAGGCAATGAATATCCTTCGGGAAGAAATGAATGCCATTGACGGGCAGGAGTTCTTTCTGCCCGCTCTGAATCCTGAAGCGCTGTGGATTCAGACTGGCCGCCGCCATATTCCGAATTTCATCCTGAGCATCAAGGAGCGCGACCTTGTCCTCGCGCCAACCCATGAGGAAGTCATCGCCTGGATTGCAAGCATGCATATCCAATCATACAAGGACTTGCCACAGATCTGGTATCAGATTCAAACAAAGTTCCGGAATGAGCCCCGTCCCCGGTCCGGCGTGCTTCGGGGGCGACAGTTCATCATGAAAGACTCTTACAGTCTTGACCGGAGTTGGGAAGACCTCGACAAAAGCTATGAGTCCCATGCCGAAGCGTATCGCAAGATTTTTACACGGTGCGGGCTGAAGTTTTTCGAGGTCAAGGCTTCGAGCGGGGCTATGGGCGGCACGGGCTCTCAGGAATTCATGGTCGAATCGGAGTTTGGCGAGGATACAGTCGTGCTCTGCCAAAAATGCGACTATGCGGCGAATCTTGAAATTGCTTCTTCCAAAGCGATGCCCGTCGGCCGCTCAAACGACGGAAAAACCGTTGAAGAAATCCACACGCCCAACGTCAAAACAATCGACGAATTGGCCAGTTTTTTGAAGGCCGACCATGTGCGCCTCGCCAAGTCTCTGGTGTACAAGCACAACGGAAAGCCTCTCCTGATCCTCATGGTGGGCAACGACCAGTTGAACGAAGCGAAGCTGACTGCTTCGCTGGGCGGCGGAACGATCGAACCGTTTGAAGCAGGACAATTACAGACGCTGACAGGCGCGGATGGAGGCTCGATCGGACCCATCGGGCTCAAATCCTTCCGCATCATTGCGGACAAACGACTCGAAGGAGCGAACGATCTTATCAGCGGTGCGAATCGCAATGACTACCATCTCAGGAATATCGACATGCAGCGAGATGTGAAGGTCGACGGCTATTTCGACCTTCGAACCGTGGAAGACGGAGAAGACTGCACAGCATGCGGCTCAAAGCTGAAGGTTTCTCACGGAATCGAACTCGGCCATATTTTCAAACTGGGAACGAAGTACGCTGAGGCGCTCAACGTGACTTTCCTCGATGAGAATGGCGAGAAAAAACCCGTGATCATGGGCAGTTACGGAATCGGCGTTGAAAGGATCATCGCATGCCACATCGAACAAAGTCGCGATGAACACGGCATCATATGGAATAAAGCTCTTGCTCCGTATGCCGTGCACGTGATTGCCATAAGCATGAACAACAAGGACATCGTGCTGACATCAAACCAGCTCTACCAGAAACTCACTGAAGCCGGTATTGAGACTCTGTTCGACGACAGGCCAAATGTGACCCCCGGTTTCAAGTTCAAAGACGCCGACTTGTTGGGTATGCCCCTTCAAGTCATCGTCGGAGAGAAGGGCCTCAAGAATCATCAAATCGAGATCAAGAAACGGAAAACGGGCGAACGTATCATGGTTGGGATCGATGAGGCACCGGCAAAAATCAAGCAGCTTCTTGCAGAATAAAGTTTCCAATCGTTGAGGTTAGGGGAAATCCTATTTTGGTCGAAGAGAAAAAGATTTCAAAAAAAGTTGTATCTGTACGCAATCCATGGGATGGTTCGATCGTCGGCACAGTTTCGCTCGCGACGGACTCAGACGCGAGAGGCGCAGTCGACAAAACACTCGCAGGGTTTCAGAGAACAAAGCAGCTGTCGAGTCAGGAGCGCTGGCAGATCCTTTCGTACATTTCCGGCCGATTAAAAGACGAGAAGGAGAACTTCGCCAGACTGATGACAGCAGAGGTGGGGAAGCCAATTCAGTGGTCCCGAGTTGAGGTAGACCGTGCGGTGTTGACCTTTCAACTCGCGGCCGAAGAAGCCAGAAGAATCGGAGGAGAATCAATCCCTCTCGACTTGAATGTCAACACCAAAGGCCGGTTCGGCGTTGTACGAAGGTTTCCGCTGGGCGTCATTCTCTGTATTACCCCGTTCAACTATCCGCTCAACCTCGCGGCGCACAAAATCGCCCCGGCGATAGCCGCAGGGAATGCGTTCATCCTGAAGCCTCCGCCGCAAGCACCTCTCACAAGTCTGAAGCTTGGCGAAGTCATCGCCGCTTCGGGATTTCCAGAAGAAGCATTCAGCATATTGCCATGCTCAAACGCTGTGGCCGAAAACCTTGTGACGGATGAGCGAATCAAGATGCTCAGTTTCACCGGCAGCAACACGGTGGGCTGGCAGCTGAAATCCAAGGCGGGCAAGAAGAAAGTAGTTCTCGAGCTCGGCGGGAATGCAGGAGTGATTGTAGACAAAAGTGCAAACTTGGAGGAAGCCGTCAGAAAAAACGCTCTCGGTGCTTTCTTTTATGCAGGACAGGTGTGCATCAAAGTTCAGCGCATCTACGTTCATGATTCGATTTACCCGGCCTATAGAGAAAAGTTCGTTCTGGCGGCGAAGTCTCTCAAGGCCGGCGATCCGAGCGATCCGGAAGTCCATGTGGGCCCGCTCATCGACGACGTTGCTGTGGAGCGTGTGGGTCAGTGGGTTTCCGAGGCTCAGAAGCTCGGTGCAACCGTGCTTGCGGGAGGGAAGCGGGAGGGCAGCGTATATCTGCCGACAGTCCTCGAAAATGTTCCCAGCACTGCAAACGTGTTCTGCAGGGAAGTTTTTGGACCGGTAGTGACCTTGCACAAATTCAGCTCAATCGAGGAAGCCGTTTCCGGCGTGAACGATTCAATTTATGGCTTGCAGGCGGGCATCTTCTCCAACGATTATGACCACATCCTCTATGCCTATGACAATATCAACGCCGGGGCTGTGATCGTCAATGATAATCCGACGTTCCGTGTGGACAACATGCCTTACGGTGGCATCAAGGATTCAGGGTTTGGCCGGGAAGGCGTGAAGTATTCGATTGAGGAGATGACAGAGCCGAAACTCCTGGTATTGGGCTGAAATGTTAAATCTTCAGCATACAATCTTGAATCCACAATCTTCAATCGTATTGTGAATCAATTCATCCATCTCCATAATCATACGCATTACAGTCTGCTTGACGGCGCGTCGACCATCGAAGGGCTGGTGAAAGCCGCAGTCGAAAACGACATGCCCGCGGTTGCGATCTCGGACCACGGGGTTATGTTTGGGGCCATCGAGTTCTACAAGAAGGCCAAAAAAGCGGGCATCAAACCCATCATCGGCTGCGAGGCGTACATCGTCACGAAAGGGAGTCGGTTTGACAAGACGATGCAGTCTGAAAAGGGAAGCGGGGGACATGGGCGGGGAATATACCATCACATTTTGCTGCTCGTCAAGAACGAAGTGGGCTACAAGAATCTCATGAAGCTCTGCACCCTGGGCCATACGGAAGGTTTCTATTTCAAGCCGAGGATCGACGTCGAACTGCTTTCGAAATACAGCGATGGGTTGGTCGCCACGTCCGCCTGTCCGGGCGGCGTCGTGGGAGCCCATCTCGTCAACAACAATTACAACGAGGCGCTCGCATACGCCGGCATTTACAAAGACATCTTCGGGACGGATTTTTACATAGAAATTCAGAATCACGGCGCCGATGTCGAAAAGCCGATTCTCGCACTGGCACCCCGCCTCGCCAAGGAACTTGGCCTGAAGCTCGTCGCAACCAACGATTGTCACTACATCAAACCCGAACATGCAGTCCCGCACAACATCATGCTGAACATACCGGATGCGAGTGCGAACAACATTTCGGATTACACCACCCTGCGTTACGGGACCGACCAGCTCTATTTCAAGTCCGCCAAGGATATGGCCGTGTTGTTCAAGGACTATCCAGAGGCGCTTGAATCAACGCTCGAGATTGCCGACAAGTGCAGTCTCAACCTGGATTTCAAAAAGAACTACATGCCGAATTTCCCGATTCCGGCGGATTCTGGCGCTCAGAACCTCGAAGATTTTCTCGATAAGCTCTCGAAAGAGGGCCTCTCCCGGCGTTATGCGAAGATTTCTCCGGAAATTCAACAGCGAATGGACCTCGAACTTGGCGTCATCAAACGCATGGGGTACGCAGCGTATTTTCTCATCGTGCAGGATTTTATTAATGAAGCGCGAAAGATGGGAGTGCGTGTCGGGCCGGGTAGGGGAAGCGCCGCGGGCAGCCTTGTATCGTACGCTCTGGGAATCACGGACGTCGATCCGCTGCAATTCGGACTTCTCTTCGAACGTTTTTTGAACCCCGACCGTGTGAGCATGCCGGACATCGACATCGATTTTGCTGACGACAAGCGCGAGAAGGTGATCGAGTATGTCAAAAAGAAATACGGTGAGCTCTCCGTAGCTCAAATCGTAACATTCGGAACCCTTTCCTCGCGGGCAGTCTTGAAAGACGTGGGAAGGGTGCTGGGAATACCGTTGGGGACGATCGACTCCATCACAAAACAAATCCCGGTTTTCCAGGGCAAGGTCACGCACCTGGCTGAAGCGATAGAGACCATTCCGGAACTCAGGTGGATCAAGGACAGCACGGACGACAAGATTCGACTTTTGATCGATACGGCGCTCGTGCTGGAAGGAATGAACCGGAATGTCTCGACGCATGCCGCGGGTATCGTTATCGCTCCAGGCGATATTAGTGATTATGTGCCGATGTATAAGACGCCTCAAACAGAGTTCATGACGCAGTACAACATGAAAGACCTCGAAGATGCGGGCCTGCTGAAAATGGATTTTTTGGGTTTAAGGACGCTCACGGTCATCGAAAACACGCTTGACATGATTCGAACCGACCGCAACGAAACGATCGACCTGAACCGGCTTCCCGACTCGGACCCGAAGACGCTCGATGCGTTTGCCCGCGGCCAGACCGTGGCCATCTTCCAGTTTGAAAGTTCCGGCATGCAGGACTATCTGCGCAAA
This sequence comes from Ignavibacteriales bacterium, assembly GCA_031406095.1. Taxonomy (GTDB): domain Bacteria; phylum Bacteroidota; class Ignavibacteria; order UBA10030; family UBA10030; genus JANOGR01. The sequence continues at coordinate 10,620 of JANOGR010000049.1, read as the reverse complement.
TTGAAGCCGTCATCGGTGAACGACCTTGTCGCCATGAATGCCCTCTACCGTCCGGGTCCGATGGAGAACATACCGGATTTCATCGATCGAAAGCACGGACGTCAGAAGATTTCGTATCTGCATCCAAGGCTCGAGCCCATCCTGAAAGAAACCTACGGCGTCATCGTCTATCAGGAACAGGTGATAAAAATTGCGAGTGAAATAGGGGGTATGACGCTTGCGCAGGCTGATTTACTGCGCCGTGCGATGGGGAAGAAGGACAAAAAATTGATGGCCGAGCAAAAGAAAAAGTTCATCGAAGGCGCTGCGGCCAACAGCATCGACAAGAAAATAGCGGGCGACATTTTTGACTTGATCGAAAAGTTTGCTTCCTACGGCTTCAACAAATCCCACAGCGTGGCATATTCGGTTTTGGCGTATCAGACGGCGTATCTGAAGGCTCATTATCCCTCGGAGTACATGGCCGCGACGTTATCGAGTGAAATGGCGGATACGGATAAAATCGTTCAACTTATCGACGAATGCCGCAAACTGGGAATCCAGGTGTTGCCCCCCGACGTGAATGAAAGCGGCGTGAATTTCGTCGTGACGCCGAAAGGGATTCGTTTTGGTTTGAGTGCGATCAAAAACGTCGGAGTGAGTGCAGTGGAAAATATCGTGCGCTCGAGAAGCGAAAAAGGCAGGTTCCGCGATATGTTTGATTTCTGTGGACGAGTGGATTTACGGCTTGTCAACAAGAAAACCACGGAAGGCCTGATTCAAGCCGGTGCTTTCGATTCGCTGCACGATAACAGGGCGCAGTTGTTTCAAAACGTGGAAGCAGCCACCGGCTATGGGCAGAATGAGCAGGAACACAGCGGCAGGGGGCAATCGAACCTGTTTGCGGGCTCCACTGCCAAAATAGATGTGAAGCCGAACATGAAGGCAATGGCGCAATGGGGAGAGATGGAAAAGCTTTCGCGTGAAAAAGCAGTGCTGGGCTTCTATGTCACGGGCCATCCCTTGCTCAAGTATGCGGAGGAAATCGAGGCCTTTGCCAGCGCCAAGCTGGGGTCGCCGGAAACCGTGAAGCCGGGGACCACCGTGCGCGTGTGCGGAATTGTCTCGGATTTGAAAAGGAAGATCGACAAACGGGGCAACACGATGGCTTTTATTACGATCGAGGATTTCACAGGGAAGGCCGAGTGCATAGTCTTTTCGGACCCTTACCAGAAGTATTCGCAGCAGCTCCAACCGGGCTCGATCGTGATGGTCGTGGGGAAAAACGACGGCAGCGCGGAAGGAATCAAGGTGCTCGTGAACGAAGTGATTGAAATCGAGAAAGTGAAGGAGAAATATGCGAAGAGCGTACTCCTGAACGTCAACCTCGATGTTGTGGACGACGGAACGATTGTCGAGCTCGCAAAGTTATTGGAGAAGCACAAAGGGAAATGCCAGTGCTACCTGAAGGTCACGGGTGGCGGATTAAACAAGAATCTCGTATATTTAACCAGGAAATACGTTGTAGAACCAAACCAGCAATTCCTCGTGGCTGCAAAGGCTCTCCTCGGTGCGACGGCCGTGCGGCTGCAGGGTTAACGCAGGAAGATCGAATGAAACCCATGGAAATGACAGACAGCAATTTTCAGCAGGAAGTGCTCAGTTCTGACCGGCCGGTCCTCGTGGATTTTTGGGCTGAATGGTGCGGCCCGTGCAAAATGATCGCTCCGATTGTGGAGGAACTCGCAAACGAATACGACGGGAAGCTCAAAGTGGGCAAGGTGGATGTTGACTCGAACCAGCAAGTCTCCATGCAGTTCGGCGTTCGAAGCATACCAACGTTGTTGATTTTCAAGTCGGGAAAAGTCGTCGAGCAGGTCATCGGGGCAGTGCCCAAGAGATTGCTCGCTGAGAAGATTGCAAAACACCTCAACTGAATTCCTTAAATACGAAATGCGAGAATGCTGACAGCAGTCGGCTTCTCGCATTTCTGTTTTCTGGGAGACCTTTCGTGAACTACAAAAAGCGAACACATACGTGCGGCGAGCCTCGAAAAGAGCACATCGGCAAAACAGTGACCCTCACCGGATGGGTGGATTCGAGGAGAGACCTGGGCGGTGTGATTTTCATCGACCTCAGGGATCGGTTTGGGAAAACACAGGTCGTTTTTGCTCCCCAACACAATTCCGAAGCGCACAAGCTCGCGGATTCTCTCCGTTCTGAATTCGTTATTTCGACGACGGGCAAGGTTGCTCCGCGTCCTGCCGGCACGGAGAATTCCGATTTGCCAACAGGGGCTATCGATGTCGAAGCAACCGAGTTGACGGTCTTGAGCAAAGCGGAAACTCCTCCTTTTCCGCTGGAAGACAAAACGGAAGCTTCGGAAGACATTCGCCTCAAGTACCGCTACCTTGACCTCCGCCGGCCCCGCATGCAGAAGAATCTCCTTTTGCGTCACAAGGCGTATCAGGTCGTGCGGGCCTACTACGACCGGAACGATTTTGTGGAGATTGAAACTCCTGTTCTGATGAAAAGCACACCCGAAGGGGCGAGGGACTACCTTGTGCCGAGCCGCATCCATCACGGCAAGTTTTACGCATTACCACAGTCGCCGCAGACGTACAAGCAAATTCTCATGGTTGCCGGTTTCGACCGGTATTTCCAGATTGTCAAATGCTTCCGGGACGAGGATTTTCGCGCTGACCGGCAAGCAGAATTCACGCAGATCGACGTCGAAATGTCTTTCGTGGACGAGGACGACGTCATGACGGTGACGGAAGGCTGCATTGCGGACCTTTTCCAGAAATGCATCGGTTTGAACGTTCGGGCGCCTTTTCAACGAATGAGTTACCAAGAAGCGATGGAAACGTTCGGTAGCGACAAGCCCGACACAAGGTTCGAGCTGAAAATCAAAGATTGTTCGAGTGAAGTAGCCTCCAGTAATTTCCGAGTGTTCAGCGACACAGTGAAAAAAGGGGGAATTGTCGCAGGCATGTGCATCCCCGGTTTGGCCAACTACACCAGAAACCAGCTGGACGGTCTTACGGACTTGGTGAAATCCATGGGAGCGGGCGGGTTGGTATATATGAAAATGCATCCAGATAAAATCGAAAATTCTGTCGAGAAATTTGTTCCAGCCGAGGAAAGCAAACGAATCGCTCAAAAACTGGGTGCGAAGCACGGCGACCTCGTGCTGATTATTTCGGGTACCTGGAACAAAGCGCTCACCATCCTCGGGGCGCTCAGGATGGAAATGGCCCGTCGGCTGGATCTCATCCCGAAGAGTCAATGGAATTTCCTCTGGGTCGTTGATTTCCCCTTGCTCGAATGGGATGAAGAAGCAAAACGGTTCCAGGCTGTTCATCATCCATTCACGTTGCCGAAGACCGAAGACCTTTCCCTGCTGGACCAGGAACCCGGCAAGGCAAGAGCGCGGGCGTACGACCTGGTTCTCAATGGAACGGAAATCGCCGGCGGCAGCATCCGCATTTTCAACCCCGAGCTTCAAAGCAAGATGTTTTCACTGCTCGGTATCGGTGTTGAAGAGGCGAAGCAGAGGTTCGGCTTTCTGCTTGAAGCGTTTCGCTATGGAGCGCCTCCGCACGGCGGAATCGCGTATGGGTTTGACCGGCTCGTCATGCTCATGGCGGGAGAAGACTCGATTCGCGACGTCATTGCCTTTCCCAAAACCAGCAGTGCGATGTCGCTCATGGATGATTCACCCTCAGAGGTTGCAAGAAAACAACTGGATGAGCTTCACATCCGCATTGTATGAGAAGTGAATTACGACCCCGGTTTGTTGCGCTCCTATTGTTTCTTCCACACTTCGCCTTATTTGCGCAGCAGTTGGATACGACGTCAGCATTCGAGGTTGCAGACGAAGAGGCCAAGAAACACTCCGTTGAGGTTGGTTTGATCACGATGGGAGGGGGAGTGGAGTATCGCTATGAGGTCATTCCTTTTATGAGCACGGATGTAGTCTTTTCGGCTGGACCGCCGGGAATTGCAGTAGGCCTATCGTTGGTTCCGTTGACATATGTTTTCGCACAAGGGGTCTATGGTACGACTTCGTACGGGGAGGTCGCCGCTTCTGATGGTCCTGCTGAATTCATATCCGACTATGCCTACGGATGGAGGGCAGGTGTTCATATTCCCCTGAATCCAAAGAAGCGTTCATTTTTTCTTGTTATTTCAGGGGGAGACCTTTGGCTCGTTCAAAATACGTATTGTTCGAACTGTGGCGGATTCCTGACAAGCCCACCAGTTTCGACACCTGAATACAGAAAAGAAACAAGACATTTTCAGATGTATGGCTTTGGGATTGTATATAAGTTTTGAGGGCGAATCGTGAAGGATAAAATTCGCATAGCATCCGGACAGGGTTTTTGGGGAGACCTGCTGCGAGCGCCGCTCGATCAAGTTACGAACGGCCCGGTCGATTACATGATGATGGACTATCTGGCCGAAGTCACCATGTCCATCATGCAGAAGCAGAAAAGGAAGGACCCAAAGCTTGGCTACGCGAAGGACCTTGTCGAGTTGATGGGAGAAATCCTGCCGATATGTGTGAACAAAAACATCAAGGTCATTACGAACGGCGGAGGTGTGAATCCGGTTGCGTGCAGCGAAGCTATTGTGGCAACGGCCAGAAAGCTGGGCATCAAGAAGCTGAAGGTCGGCGTGGTTCTCGGAGATGATATCCTGGGAAGAATCGATGAGCTCGGGATCGACCTTCGGAACATGGAAACGGGCGAAAGCATGAATTCGATCCGTAGCCGGCTGCAGAGTGCAAATGTGTATTTTGGAGCATGGCCGATTGTGGAAGCTCTTAAACAAGGTGCACAGATTGTGATAACGGGAAGGACGACTGATACAGGTCTGACACTCGCCCCAATGATTCACGAGTTCGACTGGAAGAAAGATGACTGGGATAAACTCGCTGCAGGGACGGTCGCCGGCCATATCCTTGAGTGCGGCGGGCAGGCGAGCGGGGGCAATTTTTCCGCAGACTGGCGTTCGGTTCCCGATTTGGCGAGGATAGGCTTTCCGATCGCCGAGGCATACCCGAATGCTGAGATCGTAATCACAAAACACGAGAATACCGGCGGACTCGTGACTTTGCAAAGCGTGAAAGAGCAGCTCTTGTACGAGATCGGCGACCCGACACAATACATCACTCCCGACTGCGTTGCCGACTTTACCACGATCCAACTCGACGAGGTCGGCAAGGACAGGGTAAAGTTATCGGGCGTCAGGGGAAAGCAGGCGACGGATTTTTTCAAGGTGTCGATGTCCTATCTCGACGGATATACAGCGTTTGGGACTTTGACATATTCCTGGCCGGATGCCCTCGACAAAGCTCGGAAGGCTGATGAAATACTCAGAACCCGCGTCAACGACCTCGGGTTGAAGTTTGATGAGATTCGAACGGAATATCTGGGCTACAACTCAAGCCACGGCGGCATTGCGGATATTGCAAAAGAAGTGAACGAAGTAGTTCTCCGGGTTGGCGTGAGAGGCAACGACCGTGAGTCAGTGGAACGTTTTGGAAAGGAACTTGCTCCTCTGATTCTCACCGGGCCGCCCTCAGTAACAGGGTTTGCAGGGGGAAGGCCAAAGCCAAGTGAGGTTATCTCGTATTGGCCCGCCCTGATTCCAAAAAATGCCATGAAGGCAGAGACATTGATTGTAGAGGCCTAGCACATCATGAAAATCCGTCTTTTAGATATTTGTCACGGCCGGTCTGGTGATAAAGGCGACACAGCAAACGTCGGCTTGATTGCGCGTAAGAAGGAATATTATCCCGTCATTGCCAAGTATGTCACAGCCGAAAGAGTAAAAAGGCATTTTGAGGGGATTGCTCTGGGGAAAGTCGAGCGGTTCGAGCTGGCAAACCTCGGGGCCTTGAATTTCCTGCTGCACAATGCTCTCGGCGGTGGAGGAACAAAGTCTCTGAAAAACGATGCGCAGGGCAAAACTCTTGCTGCCGCGCTGCTGAAAATGGAAATAGAAGTGGATGAGAAGATTCAATATTGAATGACCAAAGAAAGTAATTGTCATTCCCGCACGTCTTAAGCGGGAATCCAGAACGGGCTATGACCTGGATGCCCGCTTACAATCCGCGAGCATGACAAAATGTATCTAGGCTGTTGAATATTATTCAATCACCTTTAACCCTATGTTTGACGATCTCCGAGCAAAACTAGAAGAACAAAAGAAGCGGCTCATCGCGCTGCGCAGCTATATAGGCCTTGATGCAAAGGAAGCTGACATCAAACAGCTCGAAGCCAGGACGGCTGAGCCGGGTTTCTGGAATGATAATGCCACCGCACAGAAGGTTCTTCAGGAACTCACTGCCAAAAAGGAGTGGGCTGAGTCTTGGATTAAACTTCAAGCTCGTGCTTCTGACACAGCCTCTCTCATCGACCTGGCCGAGGAGAGCAACGAGAAGAATGTTGGCGAGGAGATTGTCAAGGACATCGAAAAGCTGCGAAAAGATATCGAAGGACTCGAGTTCAAGAATATGCTCAGCGGCCCGGACGACCTGAAAAGCGCCATTCTCACAATTCACTCGGGTGCAGGTGGAACGGAAGCTCAGGATTGGGCAGAGATGTTGCTCAGAATGTACACGCGCTGGTGTGAACGGAGCGGTTTCAAAGTAAGCCTGGCCGACCTCCAGGATGGCGAGGGGGCGGGTATCAAGAGCGCAACAGTGGAAGTCATCGGCCAGTACGCTTACGGGTATCTCAAAGCCGAGAATGGAGTGCATCGACTCGTGAGGATTTCCCCGTTCGACTCGAACGCAAGGCGACACACCTCGTTTGCATCCGTCTTTGTATATCCTGAAGTCGAAGACGACGTGGAAATCGAGATCAATCCCGTGGATTTGAAAATCGACACTTATCGCGCAGGGGGAAAAGGCGGGCAGAACGTCAACAAGGTCGAAACAGCTGTTCGGATCACCCATGTCCCGACGGGAATCGTCGTCGCCTGCCAACAGGAGCGTTCCCAATTTCAGAACAAAGCGCGTGCAATGAAAATGCTCAAATCCAGGTTGTATCAACTGAAACGCGAGGAGGAAGAAGCAAGGCTCAGCGCTATCGAAAGCACGAAGAAAAAGATTGAATGGGGAAGCCAGATCCGCTCTTACACTTTCCAGCCTTACCAACTTGTGAAGGACCACCGCACCGGCGTCGAGAACGGAAACGTTCAGGCAGTGATGGACGGCGAAATCGACGAATTTATCAAAAGTTACCTCATGGAGTTTTCGACCCGGAAGTAAAGTTGCGTTGAAGACCCGCGGTTTCCATATTCCTCTGCCAATGCTCATTGCCCTTCGCTACATTCGGGCGCGTTCCAACAAGCGGTTCATTTCGTTCATCACGGTCATTGCCATCATTGGCGTGACTCTCGGAGTTGCGAGCCTTATCATCACACTCTCCATCCTGGACGGTTTTGAGAAAACGATCAAAGGCAATGTCGTCAGCTTTACAGCGCACATGCAATTGTTTGGCTTTGACAACCAGGTTCTGCCCGACCCGGATAAAGCGATGCTGCGAGTGCTCGAACGCTACCCCGAGGTGACCGACATCGCTCCCTATCTGGCGCGAGAGGGTATGATCCGGGCTGGAAACGAAATCGACGGTGTCCTGATTAAAGGCGTTGACCCTGCCAGCGACATTTCCGCTGCGAAGCGGAGACTTGTTGAAGGAAAGTATGATCTTGATGAGCACGAGGCCGCGTTGCAGGGGATTATACTTGGCAAGAGGCTGGCTGAGAAACTCGGGGTTGGTTTGAAGGGCAGGATTATCGTCTATGCCCTGGGAGGCACGACGCTCTCTCTTGCACAAACACGCGTCATGCAATTCGAAGTCCGCGGCATTTACGAAACGGGCATGGCTGACTATGATGCTACCTTTGTCTATGTCCATATCAAGTCGGCTCAGCGCCTTTTCCAGGTGGGGAAGGCGGTTTCGGGCTTTGATATCATGGTGACAGACACCGACAAACTGGAGAAACTGGCGCAGGACATACCGCTCGACCTCGGCTATCCGTATTTCGCAAGAACCATGCATCAGATGTATCGCAATCTTTTCACATGGATCGAGCTCCAGAAAAAGCCCATTCCCATCATTCTTGGGCTTATTATCATTGTTGCAACGGTCAATATCATCGGAACGCTTCTCATGATGGTGCTCGAAAAAGCCAGGGAGATCGGGACGCTCCGCACCATGGGCATGTCGAAGAAGAACGTTGCCCGGATTTTTATCTCACAAGGATTGCTGATCGGATTTGTGGGCACTGTTCTTGGTAATCTGGTGGCGCTTGGTTTGTGCTGGCTGGAGCTACGCTACAGATTCTTCCCCCTGCCCTCGGGCATATACTTCATGACCCACGTTCCCATTGAGCTCTCTTTTATGAATTTTCTTGTGGTATCTCTCGTCGCTATAACGATGTGCTTTTTCTCATCCGTTATTCCGGCGAGGCTTGCCGCCCGCCTTGACCCCATGCGCGTGTTTCGATTCGCCTGATGAAGTTCGAACATTTCATCGCTCTCCGTTATTTGACGTCGAAAAAACAAATCGGCTTCGTCACGACTATTTCGATCATTTCAGTTGCAGGAGTGACGATCGGCGTCGCTGCACTGATCATCGTCCTCTCGGTCTTCAACGGTTTTAACGAATTAGTCACTTCTCTCCTCGTAACGTTCGACCCGCATCTCCAGGTGGAGCGTATTGTCCGGAGCGAGAAGAGCGGATATGACTCGTTGACAAAATTCCTGGATCAGTTTAAAGAAGTCCAGGGGTACGGTGAATATGTTTCTGGAAAATCTTTGATTGTTTCGCGAAACCTCAACCGGGTGATCAATATCAAAGGGATTGAACAGGAGAAAGCGGCCGTCGTGTCGGGTTTGCCGAACACAATGAAGTATGGAAAAATGAACCTCGGAGGTGAGCGGTCTAACGGCATTGTGATCGGATTAAACCTTGCGGACCGTTTGGGCTCGGTGACCGGAGATACGCTTGCGGTTGTCGGGTCTGCGGGCTCGGACCTCGCGCTGCTCCAGATGACACAGCCGCTCATTCGTCGTTTCCACGTCACGGGAATTTACGAATCGAACAACAAAGACTATGATGCTTACTACGCTTTTGTGAACCTGGAAGCGGGCCGGGCATTGTTCGGTCTGGGTCAAGCCATCGACGGTATCGAAGTCCGGCTTCATGACCCCGATCGTGCAGATTACCTGAAAAGGATGATTCAGGGAAAATTTGGCGGGGAGTTCCGGATTTCGACCTGGTTTGACCTGCACAAAGAACTGTACACGGTGATGCAAATTGAGCGCTGGTCCGCTTACGTGATTCTATGTCTTATTATCGCTGTCGCGTCATTCAACCTGCTCGGATCGCTGACGATGTCCGTCGTCGAGAAAACCAGGGATATCGGAATTTTGAAATCGATGGGCGCAACGGCGAAAAGCATTCGAACGATCTTTATGTCGCAGGGTATTGCTGTGGGGATTCTTGGAACGCTCTTGGGCCTCGGAATTGGGCTGGGGGTCGTGTTTTTGCAAAGACGATACCATTTGTTTCCGCTGGATCCAACTGTGTATATTATTCCGGCCATTCCTGTTGTCCTGAGGGTTACCGACTTGTTCATCATCGCATTCGCGGCCATCGGTCTTTGTTCTCTAGCGACGCTCCATCCGTCGAAGCGTGCCTCGGACCTTGTTCCAGGGGAGGCCATCAGATGGGAGTAGCAAAAAAGCCTGTCATCCTTCGGGGCAAGAACCTCTGCAAGGAATACCGCACAGGTGAAAATATCTCTCTTCAAGTACTGAAAGGAGTTGACGTCGAGGTCAAGGCGGGAGAGTTTGTCGTGATCGTTGGACCGTCGGGGTCGGGAAAGAGCACGCTGCTCCATCTTCTGGGGGGACTTGATCGGCCGACGGAGGGAAAAGTGTATTTCGGCGAGAAGGATATTTTTGGGTTCTCCGAGGATGAACTGGCTCGGTTCAGAAACAAAAGCCTCGGGTTTGTGTTCCAGTTCCATCACCTGTTGCCGGAATTTACGGCCCTGGAGAATGTTGCGATGCCGGGGCTCATTCAAGGCGGAACCAAAAAGTCTGTGTATACAAGGGCCGAAGCGATCCTCAGCGAGATGGGCCTACTCGAGCGAATGGACCACAAACCTAACGCGCTCTCGGGTGGCGAGCAGCAGCGCGTGGCGGTGGCCCGGGCTCTTATGAATGAACCTCAGATTGTCCTGGCGGACGAGCCCTCGGGCAATCTTGACGAGGAAAGCGGCCTCAATCTTCACAAGCTGCTTGTTTCCTTGTGTGAAAACCGCGGTTTGTCGTTTCTCATCGCCACGCACAACCCCGACCTCAGCAAACGCGCGCACCGGGTGCTGAAACTGGGAGATGGAAAGCTGTCGACACTGAAGGCAGGCGGATGAGGCCTGCTTGACTTTCATTGAAAATGGCTTAAATTAACAACGACCTGAACGACAGTTACTCCCCTGACTGTTGTTTTTACTAGGTCGAGCCCGGCGTTTCCCCCGATGCCGGGCTTTTTATTATGATAAAGATGAAGGATGCCCGCCCGACCGAACTCATTTAGATCTGTCTGTCGGTCGTTCGGG
>JANOGR010000046.1:0-7369 GCA_031406095.1 Ignavibacteriales bacterium | reverse complement strand
GCTGCTCCAGGGACTTGATCTTCAGTTTCTCATACAAGAGTTTAACCTTCTTGGGACCCAGGCCCTGCACACGGAGCATGTCCATAACTCCCGCGGGAATGGATGAACGGAGTTTTTCGTAAAACTCTATTCGGCCGGTCTGCACGAACTCCACGATATTTTCGGCCGTCGTCTTACCGATACCCCTCACATTTTTTAGCTCATCGGTCCTGATAAGCTCTTCTATGTCAACAGTTAAGGCGTCGACGTTTCGTGCTGCAGTTTGATATGCAATGCACTTGAAACGGTTCTCTCCCTTGAGCTCGAGGAGCGTTCCGATCTCATAGAATATTCTGGAGAGGGCTTTCTTGTCGACCATCAGGAATATGAGGTTTCGGTTTCGGCTAGTTCGTGCTGGACGGCGAATGGGAGCATGGGGTTCGACTGGAATTCGTCCCCTCTGCGGCGAAGGGCGGTGTGACGGAGAGAGGGGGATACGCTAGTGCTTTGTTGTAGGGGTGTGAATTTTCCCTCCAGCACTCTTACTTTCGAGTGTAAAACAATTGCACGAGGCCACTTGAATACTCTTTTGTTTTCTTGAGCTTGAGAGGAATGCGGCCCTTGATTGCCTGGAAAAGAGGTTTGCCTGCACCTAAGACTATCGGATGAACAGCGAGATGGAGCTCGTCAATCAGTCCCTCATTCAGAAAACCCGTTACCAGGCTCGCGCCTCCAAACAACCAGATATTCTTTCCCTTCTCTCCGGTTATCCTTCTCACTTCTGACGAGAGATTCCCGCTGACAATTCTTGTCCCTTTACCGACTTCCTTCAATGTTTTCGAGAATACATATGTCCTTATTTTCGGAAAGGAATTCTTCCCTTCGTACTTCAGGGCGACCTCGTAACTCTTTCTCCCCATGAAGATAGAATCGATGCTTTTCATGAAGACCTTCATGCCATAATCCTGGTCTCCGAAACACCAATCGAACTCACCGTTCGGGCCCTCGATAAACCCGTCTAGACTCACAGCAAGGTTGAGAATAACTTTGCGCTTTGGCATGTGTTCAAACTGAGGCAGCGGCTAGCTCAGGAGCGGGCTCGGAGAGATTCTGGACGAACTGATTCACACGGTCCACGACCGGGAGCATCTCCGTAAACTGCATGAGTTCCTGCCGAAGCTTCGATGCATTGTGTAGGCCACGCAGGTAACCGGCATAGTGTTTTCGAAATTCGATCACTCCCTTGCGTTCGCCTTTGAACTCGACGCTCAGTTTGAGATGCTCGAACATGACATCGATGCGGTCCGATAACACAGTGTCTGACAGGAGGTTTTGACTCAATCGATAATGCTTTGCCTGAGTAAAAATCCAGGGGTTGTCAATCGCTGCTCTAGCCACCATGACGCCATCGCAACCGGTCGTTTCAAAAGCGCTGGCGATCTCAGCCGGGGTAGTCATTCCGCCGTTGACAAAAATGGGGATCGAGACGGCCTCCTTAACCTTCGGGATCCACGACAAATCGGGAGCACCCTTGTGTCCCTGCGCCCGTGTCCGGCAATGCACTGTGAGTCCTTGCACGCCAACCCCCTCCAACATCTTCGCAACTTCCACGATTTGGATGCTGGACTCGTCCCAACCGAGGCGAGTTTTCACAGTCACGGGCAATCTCGTAGCTTTAACGACCTCACTCACGATGCGTTCCATCCTTGGCAGGTCCCGCAAGAGACCCGCACCCGCACCATGCATGGCAACATTCTTCACCCAGCAGCCGCAGTTGATGTCGATAAGGTCTGGTTCAAGAGTTTCAACGATTTTGGCCGCGGACTGCATCGACTCCTCATTCCCGCCATAAATCTGGATCCCAAAAGGCCTCTCCTCCTCCACGAAACGCATCTTATCTTTCGTCTTTTGCGAATCACGGATCAGGCCTTCAGAGTTGACAAACTCCGTGTAGACGATGTCGGCGCCGAGGCGCTTACAGATAACGCGGAACGGCAGGTCCGTAACATCCTCCATGGGCGCCAGGACGATTGGTTTCTCTATGTCGATTTTGCCGATGTGCACGTGGTTATCCCTATTTATGCATCCAGGAATTAATGAGGATGGCAATCCCGATGAGAATCAGAATGACCGGCCAATACAGGCTGATTGAAAAATGAAAGTCGAGGTAGCCGAGGTTTCTGGCAAGAAGCAGCCCTCCTGCAACAACGAGAATTGCGCCCCAGTACAGGTCTTTAGCTGTTTTTTTCGTCATGGCGTTTTTCTGGATATAAGAACCGCTCAATCTGAGCGCAGCGAGTGTTTTTCACGAACGAAGTCGAAGATTGCAATCAGCCTGATTCCCTGAGAGCATCCTTCGACTCCCCGCCTGCCTTAAAGTTCAATAAGGCGGGCAGGCGCTCTGGAATGCGCTTTGATGCTGCGCTCAGGATGGCTTGTTATACTGTGGAAAAGGCTAATCCCGTTGCATCTTTTCAATAATAGCGTCAGACATTTCCGTTGTTCCAATATGGCGATCAGCATTCAGGTCCCTTGTAACTTTCTTGCCCTCTTTAACAACAGCTGCAACAGCTCCCCTAATTCTCTCCGCAGCATTCGTTTCACCAATGTAGTCGAGCATCATCGCCCCGGCAAGTGTCATCGCGCAAGGGTTTGCCAGGTTTTTTCCCGCAATGTCCGGCGCGCTACCATGCACAGCCTCGAAAATCGCTGTATCATAGCCGATATTTGCACCGGGGGCCATGCCAAGTCCGCCTACAAGGCCAGAACACAAATCCGACAAAATATCGCCAAACAGATTCGTGGTAACGATAATATCAAATTGATGCGGGTTCATCACGAGCTGCATGGACATGTTATCAATGATGCGGTCGTTGCACTCGATCTCCTGGAATTCCTCCGCCACTTTTTTACCCACATCGAGGAACAGGCCGCCCGTGAACTTCATGATGTTAGCCTTGTGCACAATCGTGACCTTTTTACGCTTGTGTTTTCGCGCATATTCGAAAGCCGCGCGCACAATGCGTTCACAGCCCGACCGCGTGACCACGCCGATTGTTTCTGCAGCGCTTTTTCGGGTGTCGATGTAATGTTCAATGCCGGCGTAGAATTCTTCGGTATTTTCTCTGAAAACAATAAGGTCAATGTTCTTGAAATTGCTCTTCACGCCTTCCATGGACTTCGCTGGGCGAAGGTTGATATACAAATCGAATTCCTTGCGCAACGCAACGTTGATGCTGCGAAAGCCGGTTCCAACGGGTGTTGTCAGAGGGCCTTTGAGGGCAACCTTGTTCTTGATGATGGAATCGAGCACATGTTGCGGCAAGGGGTCTTTGTATTTATCGATCGCCGCAAGACCTGCTTCCTGCACATCCCAGCTGATTTTGACTCCCGTTGCCTCAATGATGCGCTTTGTGGCCTCGGCAATGCTGGGTCCGATTCCGTCGCCGGGTATGAGAGTGATGTTGTACAAGGTCTGTTTCCCATTTATTAACAAAATGTACGGAAAAGCGAGGCGAGTTACAACGCGGCAGAGTTGATCAGAAAAAAGAAAGCGGACACTCTGAGCGCAACGACGAAAGGCAAGCGAGTGGGGTGAAGCCGAAGAGTGCGTTATGCAATCGGCTATTCGCAGTCTTCGACTTCTCCGCCTGCCCGCCAAATAGAACCATGTGGCAGGCGGGGATGCGCTCAGACTGGCAATTGTCTTTACTTAGGCGAGTAACATTACTTCGCCTTTACAACCTTGCTGATGAGCAGCAGCTTCACTCCACCCTTTTCTACCATCCGACCCGTCACGGTGACTCTCTCGGCGATGAAATCCATCAGCATCTCGTTCGCCCCCTTCATCGCGTTCTTCGTTTGGCCGACGAGTACGAGATTACCAGTTTTCTCTTCGAGAATTCCGAGAGGAATTCCACCTTTTGCACAATTCGCTGCGCATTCTTTATGGTCCGGACCCGTGGCCTTGCCCATAGAGCCCGAAATATAACACTGCATGTCAACGACTTCACCTGTCACAGTGACTTCCCGCTTCTGTTGTGCAAGTGAAACCGCGAAGAGGCAAAAAACAAACGCACACACCAAGAATTGTTTCATTGTGTTATTCCTCCTTTTTACAAGATTACAGAATTGTCAAAAATAATCTTGTCATGCCCGCGGATCTTAAGCGGGCATCCAGAAATTAGCTTAGTCCTGGATTCCCCGCCTGCCTAAAAGTTCAATGAGGCGGGCAGGCGTCTTAAAATCCGACGGAATGACAAATCATTATGTTCTGGGTTTGTATCATACTGAATAGAAACTGCGGTCAAGGCTTCTGTATTGAATCGCTTCACTCAAGTGCTCAGTCCCGATCTGTTCAATTCCGGCAAGGTCAGCAATTGTCCGTGAAACTTTGAGAATTCGGTCATAAGCCCTCGCCGAAAGACCCAATCGGTTCATTGCCGTTTTCAGCAACTCTGCCCCCGCCGCATCGATCTGACAGAATTCCTTGATTTCCTTCGACTCCATATCGGCATTACAATACAGGTCTTTCCGCTTTTCGAATCTGCCAGTTTGAACTTCTCTCGCACGAACAACACGCTCACGTATGGCCGAGGAATTCTCCCCCGATCGCTTCGAGGAAAGCTCAGTGTATTTCACGGCAGGGACCTCGACGTGAATATCGATTCTATCCAGCAACGGGCCAGAAATTTTGCCAACGTATTTCTGGATTTGCATCGGCGTGCACATGCATTCCTGATTCGGGTTTCCGTAATGGCCGCATGGACATGGGTTCATGGCGCAGACGAGCATGAAATTGGCGGGATAGTCCACTGTCATCTTGGCCCTGCTGATGGTCACGTTCCCGTCTTCGAGCGGCTGGCGCATCACTTCAAGAGCGCTCCGTGTGAATTCAGGCAGCTCATCGAGAAACAGCACTCCATGGTGGGACAGCGAGATTTCACCCGGTCGCGGAATCGTTCCTCCTCCAACCAGTGCTGAATTAGAAATGGTATGATGAGGCGACCGAAACGGGCGAACAGAAACGAGTGCAGTGTCGGGTGGAAGCAGGCCGGCTACCGAATGTATCTTCGTGGTCTCGAGCGCTTCCTCGAAAGTAATCGGCGGCAAAATGGTCGGCAATCTTTTTGCAAGCATGGTTTTTCCCGAGCCGGGGGGCCCGATGAGCAGGATATTATGCCCACCCGCGGCTGCGACTTCGAGCGAACGCTTCACGCTCTCCTGACCCTTCACATCTTCGAAACCGATGGAATACTGCTGCGTGTTGGCGAATATCTTCTGGACATCGACCACCAAAGGCTTTTCCAACAAATGCTCGGATTGCAGGAAATACGCGACGTCCTTCAGAGTTTTCATCGGATACACTTCGATGCCCTTGACGATTGCAGCTTCTTTTGCGTTCTCCTCCGGCAACAGGATTCCTCGAATCCCTTTTTCCTTCGCCTCGATGGCAATCACCAGAGCGCCATGAATCGGCCTGAGAATGCCCTCGAGCGATAACTCGCCGAGGATGACGAATTGACTCACGATCTCTGATTGAATCTGGCCTGAAGCCGTGAGAAGGCCAATGGCGATCGGCAAGTCATACGACGAGCCTTCTTTCTTGATATCGGCCGGAGCGAGGTTGACGGTGATGCGGTTGCGCGGGAACTTGAAATCGGAGTTTTTGATCGCGGCCAAAACTCGCCGGAAACTCTCTTTCACCGCTCCCTCGGCAAGTCCCACGATGAAAAACTTCGGCGTGGTCGATTCGAGGTGGGCCTCAACCTCGACCATGTAGGCATTGACGCCGAATGTGGCTGCACTAACGATTTTGGAGTACATCTGGTTTAGTTATGAATCGGAAGCAATTTTGTCGGAAGCAGGACGAGCAAGAAAAAAGGCGGCAATGATCACGGCAAACAGCCCCAGAAAAATTTCTTTCCCCGTCAGGAGGTAAAAAACCAGGTTCACCATATTCCCGCCCTCAAGAATCGCAAGCCGTATGATCGTTGCAGTTCGATACGTCGCTATCGGATTCGGCCTCGGAGACAGGGCCTGGGCTTGATTCATCATTTTTCTGTAAAGAAACGTGCTCACGCTGATTGCAGTCAATGTCAAGGCTACGGCAACATACTGGAATATCTCGACGCCTTCTTCGACGAGCTGGAATCCTTGCGAATGGATGAGCACAATCACACCCAGAAAAATACATTGTCCAACGAGAAGCGCTGCGAAAACAATGAGAAGAATCTTGATGGACGTGTCAGGAGTGGTGGCAGAAGCATTCATTGAGGAGAATACTTGAGTCAGCGGTTTTGTCGCAGGAATTCGAGTCGCCCGTGCAGTTGTTCAGCTGGAATCAGGAGTTTATCCTTGCCAAAGATTGCCTCCTCCTGACTGGAAAATGCCAGCTCGTAATCATTGCTCATCACGATTGCCTCTTCGGGGCACACCTCTTCGCAGAAACCGCAGAAAATACAGCGTACCATGTTGATCTCGAATTTTATCGGATAACGTTCTTTCTCGAGCTCCGTCTCGGACGCCTGAACTTCGATGGCAAGCGCCGGACACACTCTTGAACAAAGGCCGCAGGCGACACAACGCTCTACTCCGTGCTCCTCGACTAAAACCGGGCGACCTCTGAATGAAGCGGGGCGCGTAAATCGTTCTTCCGGGTACTGAATCGTGAGTTTCGGCTTGAACATCTGTGCAAACGTGGTGACCAACCCCTTCAGAATCTCCGGAATGTAGATTCGCTGGAGGAAGCTGAGGTCTTTCTTCCTGATTATTTTCTTATTGTTTGCCATACTAGGAATTCAGCAGTATGATCAACCCAGTAGCCACGACATTCAGAATCGCAAATGGTAGCAGCACTTTCCAGCCCAGGTTCATCAACTGGTCATACCGAAATCGAGGAATGGTCCAGCGCACGATAATGAAGAAGAAGATAACGATTGAAACCTTGGCAACAAAAGCCGCAATCTGAAGCAAGCTCAGAATCAGTGGACTGAGATTCCATGTTTCGGCAAAAGGCAGGTGCCACCCGCCAAGAAACAGCGTCGTGATCAGCGCACTCGACGTAATCAGGTTGATGTATTCCGAGAGCATGAACATGCCGAATTTCATACCGGAATATTCTGTGTGATACCCGCCCACAAGTTCCGGCTCCGCCTCGGGCAGGTCAAACGGCAGTCTGTTCGTTTCTGCGAACGCCGAGACGACGAAAATCACACACCCAAGCGGCTGAACGAAAATATTCCAGGCCGGCAGCCACCCGCCCAAATAGGATGTTTGATGCAGAACGATCTGATCCAGACGCAGCGACTCCGCAACCATCAGGACCCCGATGATCGAAAGCCCCATCGAGAGTTCATAGCTGATAAGTTGTGCCGATGAGCGAAGCCCT
>JANOGR010000038.1:0-8316 GCA_031406095.1 Ignavibacteriales bacterium | reverse complement strand
GGCGAGAAGGCGGGCGATGTGAAGGATGCATCCCTAAAGGCTCCTCCAGGAATGAAGGGCATTGTGATTTCGACGAAGCTGTTCAGTCGGAAGAAGAAAGACACCGAGAGCAAGAAAGAAGATAAGAAGAAGCTCGAGTCTCTCGACCGTTCACGACGGCGCGAACTTAAGGAACTTGACGAGAAACTGGCTTTCAAGCTTGGACAAATTCTCGCGGGTGAAAAATCGGCTGGAATCCGCGATGCGGACGGCAACGTAATCCTCCGGAGCGGCACCGCCCTCAAAGAGGACACCTTTCAATCGATTGAAAACCTTGACAAACTAGACGTCGGCCAGAGCTGGGTGGACGACACTCGTCAACACAATACAGTGGTGAAGATTTACGAGAATTATCGACAGAAGCTGAGCGAAATCGAGGAACTCTATCGCCACGAAAAGAACAAGATCCAACTCGGCGACGAACTGGCGCCGGGTATCGTGCAGCTCGCGAAGGTCTATGTCGCAAAGAAGCGCAAGCTTGCTGTCGGCGACAAGATGGCCGGCCGACATGGAAACAAGGGGGTCGTGTCAACCATCGTCCCAGCGGAAGACATGCCGTTTTTGCCAAACGGACTTCCGGTGGACATTGTTCTCAACCCGCTCGGCGTACCTTCGCGTATGAATCTCGGCCAGCTGTTTGAAGTTGCACTCGGCTGGGCCGGGCAGGAGCTCGGAGAGAAATTTTCTTCTCCCATCTTTGATGGCGCTACGTGGGAAGAAGTCCAGGAGTACCTCAAGAAGGCAGGTTTGAGTGATAACTCGAAGTCGGCTCTGATAGACGGCAGAACAGGAGAGCCGTTCGACCAGGAGGTGACTGTCGGATACCTTTACATGATGAAACTCTCCCATATGGTGGATGACAAGATCCACGCCCGGTCAATCGGACCATACTCGTTGATTACCCAGCAGCCCCTTGGAGGAAAGGCCCAATTTGGAGGCCAGAGGTTTGGTGAGATGGAAGTGTGGGCTCTTGAAGGCTACGGAGCCGCTCACGTGCTCCAGGAAATCCTCACGGTCAAGTCGGATGACGTCGTCGGCCGTGCGAAAGTCTATGAATCGCTGGTCAAGGGTGAAAACTTGCCCGAACCAAACGTACCAGAATCCTTCAACGTGCTCGTACGCGAACTGCAAGGATTGGGATTGGAAATCAAAATTGAATGATGTGATTGTCGGGTCTGAACAAGCCACAATCACCGTTTACTTATTGGAGGGTCTATGCCTTATACGATGATGGAAAACAGGGAAAAGAAGAGTTTTTCAAAGATCACGATCAGCCTCGCCTCGCCGGACATGATTCTCTCCCGATCTCACGGGGAAGTCACGAAACCCGAGACGATCAACTATCGTTCGTTCCGTCCTGAAAAGGATGGACTGTTCTGCGAGAAGATTTTCGGCCCGGTGCGCGACTGGGAATGTCATTGCGGGAAATACAAGCGAATTCGATACAAAGGAATCGTTTGCGACCGCTGCGGCGTGGAAGTAACGCAGAAGAGTGTCCGCCGGGAACGGATGGGGCACATCTCCCTGGCTGTCCCTATCGTTCACATTTGGTATTTCCGATCCCTCCCGACCAAAATCGGTAATGTCCTCGGGCTCGCCTCGAAAGAACTCGAAAAAATCATCTACTACGAGTCCTACGTTGTTGTGAACCCCGGTACAACCGGCCTTCAAAAGCTCGATCTGATTTCTGAAGACCAGTATTTGGAAATCCTTGCTTCGTTGCCGGAGAACAACCAGGACCTTGAAAATGCGGATCCCAAGAAATTTATTGCGAAAATGGGCGGAGATGCAATCAAGGATCTTCTCAAGAGAGTGAACATCGAAGAAGCAGCGGCCGGGCTTCGTGTTCTTGTAAAAAGCGAGACGTCAGTCCAGAAAAAACAGGAAGCCTTGAAACGGCTGAGAATCGTCGAGGCATTAAGGAAGAGCGAACAAACTGCTCCCAACAAACCCGAGTGGATGGTTCTTGATGTGATTCCGGTGATTCCGCCGGAATTGCGCCCTCTTGTGCCGCTCGAAGGCGGCCGGTTCGCCACGTCCGACCTGAATGACCTGTATCGCAGAGTCATCATCCGAAACAATCGGCTGAAACGGTTGATCGAAATCAAGGCGCCCGAAGTTATTCTGAGAAACGAGAAGCGGATGTTGCAGGAAGCAGTCGATTCGTTGTTCGACAACTCGAGGCGAATCAATGCCGTGCGCAGCGATAACAACCGCGCTCTCAAGTCTTTGTCCGACATGCTCAAGGGCAAACAGGGTCGTTTCCGACAGAACTTGCTGGGAAAGCGCGTCGACTATTCCGGCCGTTCTGTCATTGTCGTAGGGCCGGAGTTGAAGCTTCATGAGTGCGGGTTGCCGAAAGATATGGCGGTCGAACTGTTCAAGCCGCACATCATCCGAAAGCTCATCGAACGTGGATTGGTCAAGACGGTCAAGAGTGCGAAGAAAATGGTGGACAAAAAAGGTCCGGAGGTTTGGGATATTCTGGATCATATCATCGACGGTCATCCGGTGATGTTGAACCGCGCTCCAACGTTGCACCGACTCGGCATCCAGGCATTCCAACCCGTTTTGGTGGAAGGAAAGGCAATACGGATTCACCCGATGGTGTGTACGGCCTTCAACGCAGACTTCGACGGCGACCAGATGGCGGTTCATGTTCCACTGTCGTACGAAGCTCAGCTCGAAGCGCGTATGCTGATGCTGTCAAGCCACAACATCCTTTCTCCCGCAAATGGGGCGCCCATTGTTACGCCAACGCAGGATCAGGTCCTTGGCTGTTACTATCTGACAAAATCACGGACCGGCGATGTCGGCGAGGGGAAGCTCTTTTCCTCGGTCAGCGAAGTGAATATTGCTTACGACCAGGGAAAAATCGGCCTTCACACGAGAATCAATGTGAAGGTCAATAAAGAGACCATCGAGACAACCACAGGGCGGGTTCTTTTTAATCAGATTGTTCCCAAAGATATTCCGTTTATTAACGAGCTGCTGAACAAGAAACGCCTTGTCCAGATCATCGCCACGGTTTTCAGACGATGCGGCAACCTTGTCACGGCTCAATTCCTGGATAAATTGAAAACAATGGGATTTACGTATGCGACGAAGGGTGGCCTCTCAGTCTCCATTGGCGACGTGATCATCCCGAAAGAGAAGCACGAACTTGTGGCGAAGGCAGTGCGCGACGTCGAAAGCGTTGACACCCAGTACTACCGCGGCTTTATCACGAACGGAGAACGGTACAATAAGGTCATCGACATCTGGACCCGGGCAACAAGCAGAATAGCAGAACGGTTGTTCGACGCTTTGCAGCATGACCGCGACGGCTTCAACTCACTGTACATGATGGTTGATTCGGGCGCCCGAGGTTCCAAGGAGCAGGTACGTCAGCTCGCGGGAATGCGCGGTTTAATGGCGAAACCCCAGAAGAGCATGTCCGGAGCGACCGGTGAATTGATCGAGAACCCGATTATTGCCAACTTCCGAGAAGGACTTTCGATTCTCGAATACTTTATTTCCACGCACGGAGCGCGGAAGGGACTTGCGGACACTGCCTTGAAGACTGCCGATGCTGGATACCTTACGCGCCGTCTGGTCGACGTTGCGCAGGATGGCATTATTGCGGAAAAGGATTGCGGCACCATTCAAGGCGTTCTTACGGGTGCTTTAAAAGAGGGCGAGGATGTGAAGGAGCCATTGGCGGAGCGCATCCTGGGCAGAGTTTCGCTTATGGACGTCGTGGACCCGCTGACCAACGTAAAGATCGTGAAAGCGGGTGAACTGATCGACGAAGACAAGGCGCAGCGCATCTCCGAAACATCGATTGAGGCTGTCTTGATTCGTTCAGTGCTCACATGCGACTCCCGACGGGGTGTGTGCGCGAAATGCTACGGCCGCGATCTAACCACCGGAAATCTAGTAGAACCCGGAATGGCGGTCGGGGTCATTGCGGCTCAATCCATCGGCGAGCCCGGAACGCAGCTCACCCTGCGAACTTTCCACACGGGCGGAACTGCGAGTTTGATCGCCGCCCAATCACAGATTACCTCCAAGTTCGACGGCAAGGTGAAGTACGATGGAGTCAAATGCATTGAATACGGGAGTAAGGCAGAAACGAAACTCGTGGTTTCCGGGCGAAGCGGCGTCATTAATATTCTTGACGACGACCATAGAGTCCTGACCAAGTACGACGTACCATACGGGGCGACCTTGAACGTTGCTAACGGGGCAAAAGTCGCAAAGGGAGAACTCATTTATGAATGGGACCCCTACAACGCCGTGATCGTTTCAGAACACGCCGGCACATTGAAGTACGTCGACTTGAAGGAGAAGGTCACGTTCCGCGAAGAACCCGACGAACAGACGGGTCATATTCAGAAGGTCGTTATCGATAGCAGGGAAAAGACCTTCATTCCTGCCATCGCCGTCGTCAACAAGAAGGGTCAGAAAGTTGTCACCTATCCGATTCCGACGCGTGCCCATCTTATTGTCGATGACGGGGATGAGATTGAGGCAGGCACTATTCTCGTAAAAATCCCGCGCGACATCGGAAAAACAAGAGATATCACAGGTGGTTTACCCCGCGTAACGGAATTGTTCGAGGCGCGACATCCCGGTGATCTGGCGGTGGTTTCGGAGATCGACGGCGTGGTCAATATCGGCCAGCCGAAGCGAGGCTCTCGAGAAGTATTTGTTACAAGTCACGACGGCAAAGACAAGCGGACATACATGATTCCCCTGGGCAAGCACCTGTTGACGCAGGAAAACGATGTTGTCCGGGCGGGTGAACGTCTTTCCGCCGGTTCGATCGACCCGCATGACATTCTGAAGATCAAGGGAACAACCGCGGTCCAGGAATATCTAGTGAACGAGATTCAGGAAGTCTACCGGATGCAGGGTGTCAAGATTAACGACAAGCACATCGAGATCATTGTGCGCCAGATGATGCAAAAGGTGCGCATCGTCGACCCGGGTGACACAAAGTACTTAGAGGGAGACCACGTCGACAAGTCCCGGTTGCAGGATGAAAACGGATTCCTCAAAGGGAAGGTTGTGGTGGAAAGCAAGGGAGATTCGAAGCTGAAGAATGGAACGGTGATAACGAAGAAGGAGGTTCGAGAATTCAACGCGGATCTCAAGAAAAAGGAAAAGAAGGTGGCAGAGACCAGGGATACCGAACCAGCCACGTCTGAGCCGATTCTTCTTGGCATCACGCAAGCTTCTCTCACCACGGATAGCTTCATCTCGGCTGCCTCATTCCAGGAGACGACAAAGGTACTTACTGATGCCGCTGTTGAGGGTAAAGTCGACATGCTTCTTGGCTTGAAGGAAAACGTGATCATGGGGCACCTTATTCCGGCGGGAACCGGACAAAAGAAGTTCCGCGACCTTATGGTTGTTTCGAAGGAAAAGTCTGAGGATGTAAGCGAACCACAAGAAGAAGACGTTGAAGTGGCCGGGGGTGAAGGAGAGAAGAAACTGAAACGGAAAGCAAAATCGGTTGCCTAATGCTGCTTTCTGCGAAGGTTTTTTCGTTGACAAAGATTGAAAAAAAACCTATATTTAAAGGCTAATCTTGAAAATGGAGTCAACATAGTTTGCCAACGATTAATCAATTAGTCCGCAACAGCCGGGAGAGGGTCTCTTGGAAGAGCAAGTCACCTGCGTTGGAAGGAAGTCCACAAAAACGAGGGGTGTGCACGCGGGTGTATACGACAACTCCGAAGAAACCAAATTCAGCGCTGAGAAAAGTAGCGCGTGTTCGCCTTACAAACAGCATCGAGGTGTCGGCGTACATTCCCGGAGAGGGTCATAACCTGCAGGAGCATTCGATTGTGCTCATCAGGGGGGGGAGAGTAAAAGATTTGCCCGGTGTGCGATACCATATTATTCGCGGGACCCTTGACACGCAAGGGGTGCAAGATCGAAAACAAGGCCGGTCAAAGTACGGCGCCAAAAGGCCCAAATAGACATGAGAAAGAAACGGTCCTCACGAAGGCTCTTATCGCCCGATCCGAAATTTAATGATCTTCTGCTGGCGAGGTTCACCAACAACATCTTGCGACAAGGGAAAAAGCATCTTGCCCGTACGATTTTGGTGAAAGCGTTAAACCTTATCGAGCAGAAGACCAAGAAGAATCCGCTGGAGGTATTCAAGAAAGCAGTAGACAACGCCTCTCCGATGATAGAAGTACGTGCTCGAAGAGTTGGTGGTGCTACCTATCAAGTACCTACAGAAGTTCGTCCCGAGCGACGAACCGCTCTTGCAATCCGCTGGTTGATTAAACACGCGAAGGAACGCTCGGAAAAATCCATGTCGCAAAACCTGGCTTCGGAATTGATCGCTGCTTCGACGGGCGAAGGCGGGGCGATCAAAAAGAAAGATGATATTCACCGGATGGCCGAAGCGAACAAGGCGTTTGCGCATTTTCGCTGGTAATCTGCTGTAACAACAAAAAGAAGATTGAACCTCTCCATCTTCATCTGAAGAAGGAGGGGATGGGTTTGGTAAGGAAAAGTTATGCCTCGGGATTACACTCTAAATAAAACAAGAAACATCGGCATCATGGCTCACATCGACGCCGGGAAGACGACCACGACGGAGCGCATCCTGTTCTATACGGGAAAGCTCCATCGCATGGGGGAGGTGCACGATGGCGCCGCCACGATGGATTGGATGGAACAGGAAAAGGAGCGCGGCATAACAATTACCAGCGCTGCGACGACATGTTTCTGGAACGATCATCGCGTCAACATTATTGACACACCGGGCCACGTTGACTTTACGATTGAAGTGGAACGATCGCTGCGTGTGCTGGATGGTGCAGTTGCGCTGTTTTGCTCCGTCGGCGGGGTTGAGCCTCAGTCCGAAACAGTATGGCGCCAGGCGGACAAATACGGTGTCCCCCGGATGGCATTTGTGAACAAAATGGACAGGGCGGGAGCTGATTTCATCGCAGTGGTCGAGATGATGAAACAACGGCTTGCCGCAAACGCCGTGCCCGTTCAATTGCCGGTCGGTGAAGGGGAAATGTTTGCCGGTATCATCGACCTCATCACGATGAAGGCGCGGATGTACCACGAAGGCAACCAGGGAATCACGTGGGACGAAATAGAAATTCCTGAAAAATTGAAAACCCGGGCAAACGAGTACAGAATAAAAATGCTGGAGGCGGTGGCCGATGAGGATGATTCCTTACTCGCGAAGTACCTCGATGGCCGCGAAATTTCGCCGACTGAAATCAAAGCAGTATTGCGCAGGGCGGTTATCAAAGCCAGTATCGTTCCGGTCCTCTGCGGCTCCTCGTTCAAGAACAAAGGAGTTCAGCAATTGCTTGACGGAGTTATTGATTTCCTTCCTTCGCCGGAGGATATCAACAGTGGTGTACTTCATGGACATCATCCCCACCGTCATGATGACGTGATCCGAAGGATAAACGATAATGAGAAGTTCACGGCACTTGCATTTAAGATTATGAGCGATCCGTTCGTCGGACGTCTGACCTATTTCAGGGTTTATACCGGAACTCTCCATGCAGGTTCGTATGTGTACAACGCCACATCAGACCGAAAAGAGCGCATTGCGCGGCTTCTCCGTATGCATGCCAATCATCGCGAAGAAGTCGATCAGGCATACTCAGGGGATATCGTTGCCGCCATCGGGCTCAAAAGCACCCGCACGGGTGATACCCTCACAGACGAAGACGACCCGATCATTCTCGAAAAAATGACCTTCCCGGAACCTGTCATTGATGTTGCGATTGAGCCGAAAACGAAGGTCGACCAGGAAAAAATGGGCGAGGCTCTTCAGCGGCTTGCCGAGGAAGATCCGACATTTCGTATTTCGTCCAACGAGGAGACCGGACAAACGATCGTGAGCGGAATGGGAGAGCTGCATCTGGAAATCATCATCGACCGGATGAAAAGGGAGTTTAAAGTGGAAGCAAATGTCGGGAAGCCGCAGGTTGCATACAAAGAAACTATTACAAAGAAGGTCACTGTTGAAGGGAAGTTTATTCGCCAATCCGGGGGCCGGGGACAGTATGGCCATGTGGAGATTGAGATAGAGCCGAACGAAAAAGGAAAAGGCTTCGACTTTGAGAATGCGATTGTCGGCGGTTCTGTGCCCAAAGAATACATCAAGCCTACGGAACAAGGTATTGTGGAAGCCATGCGAAACGGTGTGCTCGCGGGCTATCCGGTGGAAGACGTGAAAGTGAAGCTCATCGACGGCTCGTTCCATGCAGTCGATTCATCCGAAATGGCGTTCAAGATCGC
>JANOGR010000212.1:0-2195 GCA_031406095.1 Ignavibacteriales bacterium | reverse complement strand
TAGCGGGTCAAAGCCCAGACGACGATGTTCGTACCGAACCTGAGGGATTCCTGGCGAGTAGCTTCAGGGTCCTTATGAATTTCGGCGTCAGCCCAGCCGTCACTCGGGTTTGATTCAGTGGTATAATACACAACCAGTCTTCCTTTGTAGAAAATCCCGAACCCCCGGGCGGGCTTGGAATCGTGCTCGTGAGTTTTCGGGACTCCGTTGGGAAAACTGAAATGACAGTGGTACAACCCGTAGCTGAAAGGCAGTTCGACGAGTTCCTGATCAGGAAAAACCTTTCTCATTTCTCGCCGGAAAGGAGTGTCAAAACCGTAGTCATCATCGGCATAGAGAAACCCGCCATTCATGAGATAGGTGCGCAGACGCTCTCTTTCAAAGTCCGAAAAAACGATGTTGCCGTGGCCTGTGACGAAAAGAAATGGGTAGGTAAAGAGCTTTTCGCTGGAAAGGTCGACAAACTCGTACCTCGGGTCGACTTCGATGTTTGTCTCTTGTTGAATGAATTTCAACAAGTTTACTTCAGCAGATGGATCGTTGTACCAGTCCCCCCCTCCATTGTACTTCAGCCTCGCAATTCGGAAACTCGATTCGATTCTTGATTGGGCGTGAAGAATTGTCAGAGAGAAAAGACACAGAAAAACGGATAGATATGCTCGCTTCATACCCTGCCAATTTAGAAAAAGCACCCGCCACATTCAAACCCGACTTCCACAAACCCGCTTCAGCCCTGTTGCTTCTCCCCCGTTGAATGAGTAGATTTGCGTGATTTGGGAGGCACAGCTTGGAATCTCCTTCGCCCACAAACCATCTACCGCCACCATCCCGGGTTTTTCTAGATCCCACGGGCAGAATCGCTCTCACGACGCCTTACAATTCAAGTGTCCTTCCACTCTTAAAGGCCATCGAAGGCCGGAAGTGGAATGCGAAGGAACGCGTTTGGACATTTCCGGCAGAAGCGGTCGTGCTGGAAGAATTACTCAAGCTTCTTCAGGACAACCGCGTCGAAGTTGATCCGGGAGTGACCAAGAAGTTTAGAACTCTCCAGCCAGGCCCTGCGCTGGCCCTCAAGGCTGAAGTTCTGAACGCTGAACAGGAAATTCGCGAGCTGCGAACTGAGATGAGGTTGCGGAATTATAGTCCCAGGACCATTAAATCCTACACGAGCTGCGTCAGGTCATTCATCCGAATTATTGCTCCACGGCATCCGCGGGAACTTCGCGACGGCGACTTGCGTGCTTACCTCCTCTTTCTCATCGACCATCAGGGTCTATCGGCCTCGACGATTCATCAAGTAATAAACGCATTGCGGTTCTTATTTGTGGATGTGTACCATCGTCCATTTGATGCTGGGACGTTGCCGAGGCCCAAGAAATCGAAGAAACTGCCTGTGATTCTGAGCCATGAGGAGATTCTGAGAATTCTCAATACGACGGAGAATGTCAAACACCGTACGTTGTTGATGATGACGTACTCTGCGGGTTTACGCGTTGGGGAGGTTGTGCGGCTGCAAGTGAAGGACATTGACGGTGAGCGAAAGCTCATTCACGTTCAGGATGCAAAGGGAAAAAAAGACCGGTACACTCTTCTTTCGGATACAATGTTGAGCACGTTGCGCGACTATTACCGAAGGTACAGGCCGGAAGGCCATTTGTTTCCCGGTGCAGACAGGAGAAAGCATCTTTCGGAGCGAACTGCCCAACATGTTTTTTATGAGGCTGCCCGGGCGGCTGGAATTACGAAGTCTGTTTCTATTCATAGCTTAAGGCATTCATTTGCGACACACCTACTCGAAAGTGGGGTCGACTTACGGTATATTCAAGAAATCCTTGGCCACAGCAGTTCAAAAACGACGGAGATCTACACTCATGTTAGCAGGAAAGTTCTTGGGAAGATATCGAATCCATTGGATCAGATTATTACCTACAAAGAGACTAAACGAAATAAATAACCGCAATTGCGTTTATCAGCCCGTATGCATATGATATACGCAATGCGGTTATCCACTAGTTATGCGCCACCGACCACCGGCTTATTGAAAGATGGAACCGATAATATCTTTACCATACTCCGAATACGAGAGCATCGTTCAGGTTCAGCGATACTTCAAGAAGGGTGACGGATTCTCTGTCTGCGTGCCGGTGAGCCGACAGCAGAAAGGAATCGATTTCATTGTCCTGAACACATCGAAC
>JANOGR010000027.1:0-2035 GCA_031406095.1 Ignavibacteriales bacterium | reverse complement strand
TAGACACGGACGATCCTGCGTCTGAGTTTGTGAACGGCAAAGTGTCAGGGAGAGTCGGCGGCGGAGTCCGTTACGCCCCTTCACCAGACTTTTCAGTCGATGCCGTGATCAATCCGGATTTCAGTCAGGTGGAGTCCGACGCGGGGCAGATCAGCGTCAACACGACCTTTGCTCTCTCGTTCCCGGAAAAAAGGCCTTTCTTCCAGCTTGGCACGGACCTCTTTCAGGTTCGTTCGGACATATTCTATTCCCGCTCGATCAATAATCCGGTTGCGGCGGCAAAGGCCGTTGGGAAATCGGGCTCCATCTCTTATTCGTACCTGGCTGCGTCGGACCGGAACACGCCCTTCATCGTACCCGGAGAGGAAGAAAGCGACCTCGTGAAAACATCTCTGGAATCCTTTACGAATATAGGCCGGGCAAGATACGATTTTGGAGATGAAACATTCATTGGAGCACTTGTCACAACGCGCAACGCGTCAAGCGGTTATAATTATGTAGGCGGCATCGATTGGAATTACAAGTTCTGGGACAACTATTATT
Source organism: Ignavibacteriales bacterium (assembly GCA_031406095.1). Lineage (GTDB taxonomy): Bacteria > Bacteroidota > Ignavibacteria > UBA10030 > UBA10030 > JANOGR01. The sequence goes on along the minus strand of JANOGR010000027.1, from coordinate 1,492 downwards.
TGCGGGGCGAATTATTCTATGCGAACACGAAAGAATTGAACGACGCGAGTTTGTTCAATGACGGCCGGGTTTTCGGAAACAGCGGATACACGGCAGCGTTTGACGGCGAGAAGTATGGAGGCGGTTCGTACGTGATGGATCTCGCGAGGAGGGCACGGGATTACAATTTCTCCATACAGTACAGGGATCAAGCGCCGACGTTCCAGGCCCACGTTGGCAGAGTCAACAGCAACGATACCCGTACGGTCAACATGGAACACAACTATACGATTTATCCCAACAACGCTTTCATGAACCAGGGGGGAGTGTTCGTCAATACCGGTTTACATTTCAACCATGCCGGCGTCCGGAAAGAGCGATGGTTGGTCGGGGGAGGATACGCACAACTGAAAGGGCAAACAAGCGTTTCATTTGTCTATATGGCTCAGAACGAAGAGCTGTTCCATGGTGTCCAATTTGACAACATCAATCGGTCTATTTGGGAAGTGGAGTCGCGACCGCTCAGTTCACTCTCTTTTTCCCTGGAGATGGAGCTCGGAAGGTTCATTCGCCGGTCGGACACGCCGAGCCTTGGACAGGGACACAACATTTCTGTTGAGGCGACCCTGAAACCAACGCCTCAGTTTCAATTCAACCTGTCGTATGAACGGGCAAGACTCTCAGACCTCAACAGCGGCGAATTGTTCTACGACGGATACCTCGCTCGCGCGGTCGGCATTTATCAATTCACGCCTGAGATTTTCCTTCGTCTGATTAGTCAGTATGACTCGTTTGAAAAGGCCATCGACGTGTATCCTCTGCTGAGCTACAAGTTGAACCCGTTCACGATTTTCTATGCTGGCTCGACCTCCAGCTTGATGGATTATGGAGACACACCAGGCATCAAGCAAACAGCGCGTCAGTATTTTGTAAAGCTGCAGTATTTGTGGCGGAGTTGAAGCTGTTAACGACGCCGTAGGGAGCGGAGCTCCTCGATTTCCTTCAGTATTCCTTCAAGCAGACCTTCCACAGCAATCCTCCCTTTTTCCCGAGTTGCGAGTGTCGGATCTCCCCAGATTCCTGTGGGAGAATATGTGCCGCCGGAGTTCGGATCACGGGTGAGGCGTCCTTTACTGAGCATGTAATCTTTCACAGCTTTGCTCATGTCGACAGACGCGGGGTCGATATAAAGAATCATCGAGGTCTCTATTTCGTCTGCGTGAGTACCGCCCTCTTGTTTGCTGATTTGTTTTTCTATCGGACCCAGAACTTTTGCAAGATCGGTAAACCACAACGTGATGCCTTCCTTTCCGAGGGAATCTGCGGCGGGCCTCAATGCCCGGACGGTGGAAACACCGGTATTAAGTGCATAGAACCGGCGCGGCCCGAAACGGGCAAGACCTCTGCAGATGTCAATCATGACATCCCGCGCTGTTTCCAAACGCAATGTCGTCGAACCTGGATATTCGACAAAAGCAGGATAGAAGTGATACGGGATAGTCGGCGCCATGAC
>JANOGR010000317.1:0-4815 GCA_031406095.1 Ignavibacteriales bacterium | reverse complement strand
CGAAGGCAAGAGCGATGGTGCGGATTATGGTAAGAACTTGGGAAGTGAGAATCAAGAAACGATCATGGCGCTCTTGCCGCTGAGAGCGATTTGTTCCATATTACCTGCACGTTATGATTCGCGTTCTCATTATTTGCACAGGGAATTCCTGCAGAAGCCAGATTGCCGAAGGGCTGATGCGACAACTTGGCGGTGACTCGGTCGAAGTTCATAGCGCGGGCACACATCCCGCAGGTATGATTCATCCGATGGCAATCGAAACCATGCAGGAGCGTGGCATCGATATCTCAACCCAGCGGTCAAAATCGATTTCAGAGTTCGATGGCTCGCGATTCGATTACGCCATTACCGTGTGCGATGACGCCAACCAGGAATGTCCTTTTTTCCCAGGAGCCAAGAATCGTTTGCATTGGAGCACACCTGATCCAAGCTTCGTTCCAGGCACAACCGAGAAGCGAAAGGAGGCGTTCAGGCAGACGATTCAAATGCTTGAGGGAAGAATACAAGATCTGCTGAACGTGCTCAAAAACAAAAAAGCCGACTCAAAATCCTGAGTTGGCCTTCTTGTAAGAAAAATTCATACGAGGATCAGCTTGGAGTCGACCCCTTCACGAAGTGTTTGCGATACTGATACGCGATCACAGCCGCACCAAGCAGCTTCACGGCATCCCACCACGAAAATATCAGAAACCCGGCGTTCAATGCTGTCTTCCAGTCATGCAAGTAGACGAGGTTGAGTTGAATTGTTCCTAGTGTGAACACGATCAAAAGGCCCAGGAACATCGAAGCCACTTGCCAGATGAACTTGTTGCTCAATGGGGCGAGGTAACCAACCACAAACGCTGCGAGAGGAAACGAGAGAAGATACCCCCCCGTCGGGCCAAGAATCCGGGCAAGTCCAAACCCGGCACCTGAAAACACAGGCAAACCCGCAATGCCCAGTGAGAGATACAAGCACATGCTAAAGAACCCGCCTTTGCTTCCGAGTGTTGCGCCCGCAAGGAGAACGAAGAGCGTTTGAAGAGTGTAAGGAACGGGTTGGTGCGGAATTTCTATGCGCGCCCCGACCGCGGTCAGAACGGCAAAAGCAAGCATCCACATGACTCTTACACTCGTCGGCTCTCCTGCCCAGTCAATCTTCTTCGTTAAAGCGATGGATTTCGGATCATTCATTCCTTTTGCTCTATAGTTGTTCACTCAAAAATAGCGAAATCACTCTCGAAAATCAAGAATATGATGAGCCGTCCATCCTTTCCGATGAAAGGCAGACTGGGGGGCTCGAAACCTTCTGTCTTTTACCGGAGTGAACGGGAGGGCGGCTCATCTCTTCCGTGCTTATCTTACGTATCAAGTACTATTCTTACCTTCCTCAACACCTCCTGAGGGTCGTAAGGTTTTTGCACAAACTCTTTTACACCCGACTTGAGAATCTCTGACTTTTGATTGGGCTCGATAAAACCACTGGCAATGATTGCCTTGACCTTCGGATTCATCTTCTTCATTTTTTTGAATGCTTCAATGCCACCCAGTTTTGGAAGCCCATGATCGGAAAGGACAAGTCGGATGCTCTCCTTGTTCCGGGCGAAAACTTCCACGGCTTCTAAGCCGTTGGCCGCCGTGAGCACGGTATAGCCTTTGTTCAGGAGGAGGTTTTTGAGTAATTCCATGAGTGCCATCTCATCCTCGACAAGTAGAATCGTCTCTGAACCGCCCGGGACGTCGCGAAGTCCTTGCATCAGTGGCGACTTGTCTTTCGCTTGGGTTCTTCTCGCAGGGAAATAAAGGACAAAATCCGTCCCCCGGCCGATCTCGCTCTTTACATCAATGAAGCCCTGGTGACTCTTGACGATACCATAGACCACAGCAAGACCCAGTCCGGTTCCCCGGCCCAGTTCTTTGGTTGTAAAAAAGGGCTCAAAAATTCTTTGTTTCGTCTCCTCGTTCATGCCCGTACCGGTATCCGACACCGTGATTGCCACATAAGATCCCATCGGGGCCTGGATTTTGTGATCGATCAACTCTTCAGCACTAGCCAAACGAGTTTTTATGGAAATCAAACCACCACCGGATCCCTGTTTGAGAGCATCCATGACGGCGTCCCGGGCATTGACGCAGAGGTTGAGCATTGCCTGATGGAACTGACCCGAATCCATCGCTATGGGGGATATTGATGAGTCAAGGTCGAAACGAATTTCGATATTCTTTGGAAATGTCTCTTGCATCATTTTGTCCAGGTCTTTCAATACATCGTTGACTCGAACATCTTCCATGATGGCGTCACCTTTGCGGGCAAAGGTGAGAATCTGGCGGGAAAGCTTCGTGCCCCGCTCGACGGCGTTGAGAATGGTGCTGAGGTAGGATGACGTTTCCTCCGGTTTGGTGCCGCCTCGTAGAAGAATGCTCGTATAGGCCATGATGATGCCCAGGATATTGTTGAAGTCGTGTGCGATACCTCCAGCCAGTGTCCCAACGCTTTCTAAGCGCTGAGCGTGCAGAAATTGATTTTCAAGTTTCTTACGCTCGCTGATATCTTCATAAACGCCATAGATCCCGACAAGCTCTCCGTTGATAATGATGGGGAAGCCATGAACACTGACATTCACCAACTTCCCATCCTTGCGTTTTCTCACGGTTTCTTTTTGAATATTCTGCTTATTCCTCGCCATTTCTGTCAGCTCCTTCCCCTCTTCCTTCAGCGAGTCCGGCAGAATCACGTCGTTAATGTTTTTACCCGTAATCTCCTCTTTGGTGTATTGAAATGTCGACTCGAAAGCCTTATTGATGTCCAAAATCACTTCCGACTTATCCAGCATGGCAATGGCTATAGTCGAATTCTCGAACAGATTTTGGAAGTAGGCCTGCTGCCGTCGGATGACGTCCTCCGCCCGCTTGCGCTCCGTAATGTCGCGAGCGATGCCTACGATTCCAGTCACGTTGCCATTGGAATCGAGCAAAGGCGCTTTCGTCGAAAGAAGCCAGCCTTTTTCACCGTTTTCCAGAATCGTGGATTCTTCTTGGTCAATCAAGGATTTTCCCGATTGCAAAACTTTCCGGTCATCCGCATATTGACGCTTGGCAAGTTCGAGAGACCTGTAGTCAAAATCCCTTTTTCCAACCAGCTCTTCAATTGACTTTGCCCCGAGCGCACGCATATGAGCTACATTGTTCAGGAGAAATCTGCTTTCAGCATCTTTGATGTAGACGCGATCTGGAAGATTGTCAATGAGAGTCCGTAACATGTTGCGCTCCTGTGCCAGAGCCTCTACTGCCCGTTTGCGTTCGGTGATGTCCAGAATACTCCCAGTCATCTTGATGGGCTTATTCTGAGCATCAAATTCGAGCTCGCCAATTCCATGGACCCAGCGCTCTTCTCTGTCGTCCTTTCGGATGATTTTGTATTCCTTGTCAAAACGGATGTGTTTTGCCAATACTTCATCCTTAAAGTAACTCAGCATCAACTCCCGCCAATCGGGGTGAACAAGCGAAGCCCATCCTTCCGTTGAGCGGGTGAAGGTATCGTCAATCCCAAAAATCTTGTCCAAAACCTCCGAGCTTCTCCAAATCCCCGTGGGAATATCCATAGCATAACTTCCCAAACCTGCAATCGATTGCGATTGCCTGAGTAGTTTTTCGTTTTCACGCAGTGCCTCCTCCGCCCACTTGCGCTCGGAGATGTCCTGAATAAACACAAAGAACCGCTTCTTTTCGTGCGAAAAGGCGGCGTTGACTTCAACATCATAAACCCTTCCGTCCTTTCTCCTATGCGTGCTCTCGAAACGGTGTGTGCCCATTTTTATTATGGTTTGGATGTGCTTGGCAGTTTCCTCCGACGATTCTGCCACTTCGATATCTTGAATGGTAAACCGTAATAATTCTTCTTTAGAATACCCGCTCATCGAGCAATAAGCATCATTGACGTCTAGTAATCTTCCGTGTTCATCCACAAGCCAGAATCCCTCGGTGATGGTAGAAAGCATCGTTCCATACTCTAAGGCTTGTCGAGTAATCGCTTCCTCCGCTCGTTTGCGCTCGGTGATGTCGCGGACGCTGGCTTGGAGTATCATCTTTCCATTCTGCTCTATCCGAGTCAGGAGCACGTCGGCGGGAAACTCCTGGCCGCCGATCCTCCGGTGAGTCCACTCGAAGAACCGGAAGCCTTCGCGCATGGCCGCCTCAATCATTTCTTTGGCTTTCTCGGCGGACGCGCGCCCGTCCGGCTGGCGATTGGGCGACAGGTCCCATGGCCCATGAGAAACAAATTCCTCTTCGTTCTTCGCCCCGAACATCTTCACAGTGGCCGGGTTTCCAGTGGTGAAGCTCCAAGAAGGAGGCTCCAGGGTCATGATGGCATCCGGGGTATTCTCGAAGAGGCTTCGGAACTTCTCTTTGCTCTTCAGCAGGGCCTCTTCCGTCCGCTTGAGTTCGGTGACGTCGGTAAACATTTCGAGCATGACTTTTTTGCCTTGCACGATCATTCCAAAATGGCTAATCTGGAAAGTACGTCCACCGAAAACCCCGTTTGTCTCAAGAGTCTCGGATCCGTTCACTTCAATGCTCTTTTTCAACGGACAGTTGCCGCATTGGGTTTTGTCATCTCTGTATGATTCCCAGCATCGAGTTCCAAGACTCTTTTTACCCGCAAGTTTTTGCATGTACTCATTCATATAGAGCACTTGACCGTTTTGATCAACCACATCGATGCCCACCGGAAGCTCATTGAGCAAAGAATTCTTAAACGCTTCCATATTTGAGTGCAGGGTCATTAATCGAACGCCATACTTGAGAAGATCATCTTTGTGTCAACATTGATGAGCG